>NZ_JAUNPC010000228.1 GCF_030536915.1 Paracoccus sp. (in: a-proteobacteria) | reverse complement strand
CGCCCTGGACGATGTAGTAGGTCATCGGGATCAGGGTCATGCGGATGATCTCGCCTTCGCGGTCCACTAGCCCCACCGTCGCCGATGCGGCCACGACGTTGTGCACGCAGATCATGTTGCCTGCGGCACCGCCAATCGCCTGCAGCGCCACCACGGTGCCCGCGCCGGCCGCGCCCAGCCCGATCTGTTCGGCGGTCGAGAACTGGAACAGCGAGAACATCATGTTGCTGACGGTGTTCGACCCGGCCACGAAGGCCCCCATCGATCCGATCAGCGGTGCGAACATGGGCCAGGCCTGACCGACCACTGACGAAACTCCCTGCGCCAGCACGATGGGCATGCTCGGCAGCGCTTCCGAGGCCGAGTTGATGAATACCTGCACCATCGGCACCGCCAGCAGCAGCGCGGGGGCGGCAGCGATCATGGTCGATCCCGAGGACCGCAGCGCCTTGAGATAGTCGCGGCCCTTCATGCCATGCAGGAAGAAGGTGATGAGCGAGACGAGGATCAGCACCGTTCCGGGCAGATACAGCACCTGCACCCGCGCGTTGATGCCCGAGCTGAACAGGTTGTCGAGCGCGATGGTGACATCGGGCGAGTTCAGCCAGGCCTTCACCGGTCCGACGGCACGGGTGATGATCAGCAGGGCCACGACCAGGACATAGGGCGCCCAGGCTTTCATCAGCGGCATGATCGGGCGTCCGCTGTGATGATCCTCAAGATCGTCCAGCTTGCCGACCCAGGCCTCGTCCCACTGCGCGCGCGGCGGGAAGTCGAAGGTCCCCTTGGGGATGAACAGGCCGCGCTGCGCCGCGGGCACGACGATCAGCAGGCCGATGATGCCGCCCAGCAGCGACGGGAACTCCGGCCCCAGGACATTGGCGATGATCCAGTAGGGGATGGTGAAGGCCAGGCCCGCGAACAGCGCGAACTTCCAGATGCGGAAGCCTTCGATGAACGAGCGGTTGGGTCCGAAGAAGCGCGTCAGCATCCCGACCAGCATCAGCGGGATCAGGAAGCCCACGAGGCCGTGGATCGTGGCGACCTTGACGGCGATCTCAAGCAGGTAGTCGCTGTAGGCCATCGGCGCGATAGTGGACTCGACGATCTCCTGGCCGCCGAGGCCGGTGTTGACACCGACGAGGATCGGCGTGCCGACTGCGCCGAAGGACACCGGCGTGCTCTGGATGATCAGCGTCACGAGAACCGCGGCCATGGCCGGGAAGCCGATGGCGACCAGCAGGGGCGCGGCGATGGCGGCGGGCGTGCCGAAGCCCGACGCGCCCTCGATCAGAGAGCCGAACATCCAGGCGATGATGATGGCCTGCACGCGCCGGTCGGGCGAGATGCTGGTAAAGCCGTTGCGGATCGACCGGATGCCGCCGCTTTCCTCAAGCGTGAACAGCAGCAGGATCGCGCCGAAGATGATGTAGAGCAGGCTGATCGCGGTGATGGCCCCGTTGGCGGTGGCCCCCAGAACCTTGTTCAGGTCGGTGCCCCA
>NZ_JAUNPC010000135.1 GCF_030536915.1 Paracoccus sp. (in: a-proteobacteria) | reverse complement strand
ATATCGTGGTGCGGCGGCGGCGAGATCAGCGTGACCCCCGGCGTCGAGTGCCGCAGCCGCGCGATCAGCGACGTCACCTTCATCCCCGGCAACTGCCCGCCCTCGCCGGGCTTGGCGCCCTGCGCGACCTTGATCTCAAGCTCCTCGCAAGCGTTGAGATATTCCGCCGTCACGCCGAAGCGCCCCGAGGCCACCTGCTTGATCTTGGCGCAGGGATTGTCGCCGTTTGGCAGGGGGGCGCTGTGGGCCGGGTCCTCGCCGCCCTCGCCCGAATCCGACTTGGCCCCGATCCGGTTCATGGCGATGTTCAGCGTCATGTGCGCCTCGGGCGACAGCGCCCCGAGGCTCATCCCCGGCGTCACGAAGCGCTTGCGGATCGAGGTGATCGACTCGACCTCCTCAATGGGCACCGGCTTGCCCAGCGGCCTGATGTCCAGAAGGTCGCGCAGGTGGATCGGCGGGTTCGCCCGCATCGCGCCCGAAAACTGCTTCCAGATTTCATATGAGGCCTTCTCGCAGGCCAGTTGCAGCAGCCGCATGGTGCTGGCTTCCCAGGCGTGCTTCTCGCCCGTCCGCCGCGCCTTGTAGAAGCCGCCGACCGGCAGCAACTCGGCCCCCGGCGTGTGCCAGCCCTTGTGGTGGATCTCCTCCAGCTTCGCCTGCAACCCGTGCAGGCCGATGCCGGAAATCCGGCTCTGCATTCCGGGGAAATATTCCGCGACCATCGCGCGGGACAGCCCCACGGCCTCGAAGTTCAGCCCCCCGCGATAGGACGACAGGACCGAGATCCCCATCTTCGCCATGATCTTCAGCAGGCCTGCGTCGATGGCATCGCGATAGTTCCGCATGATCTGGATCAGGTCGCCCTTGATCAGCCCACGCTCGATCCGCTCGGCGATGGTGTCCTGCGCCAGATAGGGGTTCACCGTGGTCGCCCCGCAGCCGATCAGCACCGCGACGTAATGCGGGTCGATGCATTCCGCCGACCGCACGTTCAGCGAGCAGAAGGTCCGCAGCCCCTTGCGCGTCAGCCAGCTATGCACCGCCGAGGTGGCAAGGATCATCGGCAGCCCGATCCGCGCCTCGCCCTGATGCTCGTCCGTCAGCACCAGTTGGCCCGCGCCGGACCGCACGGCATCCTCGGCCTCGGCACGGATGCGGGCCAGCGCCTCGGCCATGGCATGCGGTCCCGCGCCATCGTCGAAGGTGCAGTCGATCCAGGTCACGGCATCGCCGAACATCCGCACGACCTCGGCCAGTTCGCCATTCGCAAGGAAAGGCGTCTCCAGCAGGGTGATCTCGGTGTGCCTGGAGGACTCGTCCAGCACGTTCTTGAGGTTGCCGAAGCGCGTCTTGAGGCTCATCACCCGCGTCTCGCGAAGCGAGTCGATGGGCGGGTTCGTCACCTGGCTGAAGTTCTGCCGGAAGAAATGCGACAGCGGCCGATACTGCGCCGACAGCACCGCGGGCGGCGTGTCGTCGCCCATGCTTGCCAGCGCCTCCTTGCCGTCCTCGGCCATCGGCGCCAGCACCGCCTCGATCTCCTCGACGGTATAGCCCGCGGCGATCTGGCGGCGGCGCAACTCCTCGCCGGTCCAGGTCACCGGCTCGGGCAGGTTCTCCAGCATCTTGCCGGGGGCCACGACCTTTTCCACCCAGTCGCCGAAGGGCTGGCTGGCCGCCAGCTTATCCTTCAGCTCGACATCGTGATAAAGCCGCCCCTCGACGATATCGACGGCGATCATCTGCCCCGGCCCCAGCGCGCCCTTTTCGCGCACCGACGCCTCGTCCACCGGCACCATGCCGACCTCGGAGCCCGCGATCAGCAGGTTGTCGCCCGTCACCACATAGCGCATCGGCCGCAGCCCGTTGCGGTCCAGACCCCCGCAGACCCAGCGCCCGTCGGTCATCGCCAGCGCGGCGGGTCCGTCCCAAGGCTCCATGATCGAGTTGCAGTAAGCATACATATCCGCCCAGGGCTTCGGCAGGTCGGTCGTGGCCTTCGACCACGCCTCGGGCACCATGATCGTCTTGACCATCGGCGCATTGCGCCCGGACCGCACCATTACCTCGAACACCGCATCCAGCGCCGCCGAGTCGCTGGACCCGCCCGGCACGATCGGCTTGATGTCCTCGGCCATGTCCCCGAAGGTCGCGGACGCCATCCTGATCTCGTGGCTTTTCAGCCAGTTGAGGTTGCCCTTCAGCGTGTTGATCTCGCCGTTATGCGCGAGCATCCGGAAGGGCTGCGCCAGCCACCACTGCGGGAATGTGTTGGTCGAATACCGCTGGTGATAGATGGCGAAGGCGCTCTCGAACCGTTCGTCCTGCAGGTCGGGGTAGAAGACGGCGACCTGCTCGGCCAGCATCATCCCCTTGTAGATGATCGACCGGCAGGACAGCGTGCAGATATACATCCCCGCGATCTGGGCCGCGACGGCCGCGCGCTCGATCCGGCGGCGGATGATGTAAAGCTCGCGCTCGAAGGCTTCCTCGTCGATGTCCTTCTCGCAGCGGATCAGGATCTGCTCGATCTCGGGGCGGGTGGCGTTGGCCTTTTCCCCCAGCACCGCCGTGTTCACCGGGACGTGCCGCCAGCCGTAGATGTAATGCCCCATCCGCAGCACTTCGGTTTCCACGATGGTCCGGCAGCGTTCCTGCGCCCCGAAATCCGTGCGCGGCAAAAACACCTGGCCCACGGCGATCATCTTCGACGCGTCGGGCTCGTGCCCCGTGCTGCGCACCTGGTCGTGGAAGAAGGGCACCGGGATCTGGACATGGATGCCCGCGCCGTCGCCGGTCTTGCCGTCCGCGTCCACCGCGCCCCGGTGCCAGACCGCCTTCAGCGCGTCGATGCCATGTTCCACCACGCGGCGCGAAGGGGTGCCGTCGATGGTGACAACCAGCCCAACCCCGCAGGACGAATGCTCATCCTCGGCGCGATACAGCGAGTTCTCCGCCATCCACGCGCGGCGGGCTTCTTCCTTGGCTTGCCAAGCGTCGGTCATGCGTTTCCCTCCACATGGGGATGGTTCTGTTCATAGTCGGCCCGCGTGATCCGCGGGTGATCGCCCTTGAGGGCGGCAAAACGATGCGCCCGGTCGGCATAAACCTCTCGCACCAGCGGAAAATCGGCGGCCCCGTCGAAAAGCCCCGGCGACAGTTCGTAATCGCCGCCGGTGTCGCGCATCCACAGGCCCGACCCGCAGCGAGGACAGAAAGCCCGTTCCGAGAAATCCGACGAGGCGAAGCGCCCCACCTCTCCCGTCACGGCCACCGCTTCGGCAGGGGCGACGAAACCGGCCATGATCCCCCCGCTCCAGCGGCGGCACATGGCGCAATGGCAGACGCTGACCTCGCCGTTGGACCGCGCAACCGTGATCCTGACCGCGCCGCAGAGGCAGCGCCCCTTGATCATGCGCCGCCCCCGGCGGGCGTCCCGACCATCTGCATGTTGCAGTCATAGTCCGGCGCGGTCGAACCGAAGCCCGGCTCGCCCCGGCGGATGAAGCGGACGGGCGAATCGTTCGTCTCCCGCGCCTCGCCGGTCCAGTCGGTCGAGGTCTCGGCCCCGCCGAAGAACCGCCCCAGATCCCGGCTGACGAATTGCGAGCCGTTGCGCTCGATCAGCAGTTCGCCGCTTTCGGCAAAGGTCCGCAGGTTGAAGCGGGTGGTGTCCAGCACCTCGCCGTCGATCTCGACCGTCCCGGTCAGGTCGTCGCGGCCGATGTGGCGCAGCCGCTCGCCCGTGTTGGATCGGGTCCAGAAGTCGAAATCGTCGCTGCCGGTCTGCAGCAGGGTGGACAGGCTGGCGTGATCGCGGGCATCGGGATCCAGCCGGTCGGTGATGCCGCTGACCAGATCGGTGCTTTCCATCCAGCGCGTCTCGGCATCGATCCGGGACTGGCTGACCAGCCCCTCGTCGGTGAAATAGGCCACCCACTGGTCGCCCGGCGCATCCGCCTGACAGCGGTAATGCTGCGCCACGGTGCAGGACCGCTGCTGCACCGTCATCTCAAGCCGGCAGCCCTGCGGCGGGGTCCATTCGGCCGCGACAGCCGGCACGCCCAACGCAAAAGCAAGGCAGAATCCCTGACCCATTCGCCGCAGCGCGGCATGGCCTGCCGCGGTTGCGATATGCATGGGCTGTGCATCATCCGTGCATGGCTTGTGCATGGCATTCACTCCGCTGCAATCCGGGTCTCGGTGGCCAGTTCCGCCGCGATGGCATCCGCCGCCTCGCGCCCGTCGCGGATCGCCCAGACGACGAGGCTCGCCCCCCGCACGATGTCCCCCACCGCCCAGACGCCGGGCAGAGAGGTGCGATGCGTCCGGTAATCGGCGCGGATCGTGCCCCAGCGCGTGACCTCAAGGCCGGGGGCGTCCCAGAGGCGGGGGATATCCTCGGGCTCGAAGCCCAGCGCCTTGATGACGAGGTCGGCGGGCTCGTCATAATCGCCGCCCTCGATCACCTCGGGCGACTGCCGGCCCGTCACGTCCGGCG
>NZ_JAUNPC010000030.1:16235-31405 GCF_030536915.1 Paracoccus sp. (in: a-proteobacteria) | reverse complement strand
GCTGGCGCAGGCGCCTGCCGAAACGCCCCCCGCGACGGCCGAGGCCACGGGCGCCCCGCGCCCCGATACCGTTGTCGCAACCGTGAACGGCGAGGCGATCACGCTGGGCCAGATGATCGCGATGCGCGAAAGCCTGCATTCCTCCGCGGTCGCGGGCCTGCCCGACGCGGCGCTGTGGGACCTGATGCTGGACCAGATGATCCGGCAGGCCGCCGTGGCGCAGGTCGCCGCGCAATCGCCCACCCCGCGCGACAAGGCCGTGCTGGAAAACGAGCGCCGCGGCTACCAGTATGCCGCCACGCTGGAAAAGGTCGCCGCCCCCGAACCGACCGAGGAGGAACTGCGCGCCGCTTATGACGCGGCCTTTGGCACCCAGACCGAGCCCAAGACGGAATACAGCGCCGCCCATATCCTTGTCGCGACCGAGGAGGAGGCCAGGGCCATCGCCGACGAATTGGCGAATGGCGCCGATTTCGGGACGCTGGCCGAAGAACGCTCGACCGACAACAGCAGCGGAAACAAGGGCGATCTCGGCTGGTTCACCGCCGACATGATGGTCAAGCCCTTTGCCGATGCGGTGGTGGCGCTTGAAAAGGGCGCCATCTCTGCCCCGGTGCAGTCGCAGTTCGGCTGGCACGTCATCAGGCTGAACGATTCGCGCACCCAGACCCCGCCCGAGTTCGAAGCCGTCCGCGACCAGCTTGCCAACGAGGTCCGCCGCCAGAAGGTCGAAGCCGAGGTGCAGGCCCGCGTCGATGCGGCGGCGATCGAGAAGACCCCGGACCTTGACCCGACCCTGCTGAGCCGCAGCGAACTGCTGGACAACTGATCATGGCCAAGGTCAAGAGCGACGCGAAGACCGGGAAGAAGGCCGGAAAGGCCAAGGACAAGACCGGCAGGAAGAAGGCAGTGAAATCCGCCAAGCCGGTGCTCGTCTCGCCGCTGGCGCCCAAAGGCTTCCCCGACCTGCCGGTGATCGCGGGCGTCGAGTTCGCCTCGGGCGCGGCGGGGATCAAGTATCAGGGCCGCACCGACGTGACGCTGGTGAAGCTGCCGCCGGGAACCGCCATCGCGGGGGCCTTCACCCGGTCATCCACCCGCGCGGCCTGCGTGCTGGACTGCCAGGACAAGCTGTCGGGCAGCCAGGATACCGACCAAGGCGCGGCCATCGTGGTGAACTCGGGCAACGCCAATGCCTTCACCGGGGCCGAGGGGCAGCGCGCCGTCGATGCGGTCACGGATGCGGTGGCCCGCACCCTGGGGGTACCGGCGCGGCGGGTGTTCTCGTCCTCAACCGGGGTGATCGGGGAACCCCTGCCCGCGCAGAAGATCACCGCCATCGTGGACCAGCTTGTGGCCGACCTGGACGAAGGCGGGATTGCCGGGGCCGCCCGCGCGATCATGACGACCGACACCTTCCCCAAGGGCGCGGGCACCGAGATCGAGGTGGACGGCGGCACCATCCGCATCGCCGGGATCGCCAAGGGGTCCGGCATGATCGCCCCCGACATGGCGACCATGCTGGTCTATATCTTCACCGATGCGAAGATCGAGCCTAAGCTCGCGCAGCGCATCCTGTCCTCGCAACTGGATGAGACCTTCAACGCGATCACCGTGGACAGCGACACCTCGACCTCGGACGCCCTGATCCTGGCGGCGACCGGGCGATCAGACGCGGCCGCGATCACCGACCTGCGCAGCAAGCCCGCCCGCGCCTTCACCGAGGCGCTGGGTGGCGTCATGCGCGACCTTGCCCAGCAGGTCGTCCGCGACGGCGAGGGCGCCACGAAGTTCGTCGAGGTGCAGGTGACGGGCGCGACCAGCGACGCAGACGCCCACAAGGTCGCCATGGCCATCGCCAACAGCCCGCTGGTCAAGACCGCCATCGCGGGCGAGGACGCCAACTGGGGCCGGGTTGTCGCCGCCGTCGGCAAGTCCGGGGCGCAGGCCGACCGCGACCGGCTGTCGATCCGCTTCGGCGACATGGTGCTGGCCGAGAACGGCTGGCGGGCGCCCGGCTATGACGAGGCCGCCGTCAGCGCCTACATGAAGCAGGACGAGCTGGTGATCGGCGTCGATCTGGGCTTGGGCCGCGGCAAGCGCACGGTCTGGACCTGCGACCTGACGCATCGCTACATCGACATCAACGCCGATTACCGGTCGTAAGGGAAGCTGGGGGCTTCGCGCCCCCATGAACGGGGCCCCTGCCCCGTTCATCCCGCGGGATATTTGGACGAAGAAGATGGACGACGGATTCCGCATGGTTCTGGTCGCGGCGGTCGCGCTGATCGACGCGGACGGCCGGGTGCTGCTGGCGCGGCGGCCGGAGGGCAAGCCCATGGCGGGCTTGTGGGAGTTTCCGGGCGGCAAGGTCGATCCCGGCGAAACGCCCGAGGCCGCACTGATCCGCGAGCTGGACGAGGAACTGGGCATCGAGACCTGGAATTCCTGCCTCGCGCCGCTGACCTTTGCCAGCCATGCCTATGACAGCTTCCACCTGCTGATGCCGCTTTATGCCTGCCGCCGCTGGCAGGGCACGCCGCAGCCGCGTGAAGGGCAGGAACTGGCCTGGGTGCGGGCGACTGATCTGGCGCGCTATCCCATGCCGCCGGCCGACCTGCCGCTGGTGCCGATCCTGCGCGACTGGCTGTGACCTGCGCATTTCGTCGCAGGGGGATGTGGCGCCGTTGCGTCATGCGTTCGGCTTTCCGACGGGCCGTCTAGTTATCGCTAACCTTTTATCAACGGTTTGGTGACAATATGGGCCATGTTCCCATCAGGGGCCGGAAAGTTCGGGAGGATCGAAGGATGATTCGCACAATCACCGTGGGTAGCTGCATCTCTGTCCAAGGCATGTTCGAACGGGACATGGGCAATGGCCAGATCGCCGTTCGCGTGGGCGAGCAGACCTATGTCGGAAAGCCGGTCCAGCGCTGAAATAGGGGGCAGCCAGCGCAGCAGATCGGCAGAAAGATGACGGGGCCGCTTGCCCGGCGGCCTCGCCCATGATCCCGCGCCTGCTTTCCTGCGATGCTTTCGCCGGACATGCGCGGGTTGGGGCTTTCTTCAGGACAGGGCGCTTTTCTTCACATCCGGGTTGCTTACCCAGGTGCTGGATGAAGGCTGATCCCGGAGATTACTTCCTTGGTCCCCGTCCCAATCCGGCACGTCTTCGGGTTTGCGCCGTGACGCCCTGACCGGACGCCCATTTCCTCGATTTCTTCAGCAGACCACCGCCAAGCCATCCGCCATGCTGGCGGATTTGGTTGCTGCATCCACATCAGCACCTGCGATTTCTTCGTCTTTCCCCATGCGGCAAAGCAAAACGGCGCGTTCCGTGAATGGAACGCGCCGCCTGTTCTGCTTTCCGGGGTTCAGAGCTTCCGCTCGACTTCCTCGCGCTCGAAGATCTCGATGATGTCACCCTTGCGGATGTCGTCGTAGTTCTCGAAGGCCATGCCGCATTCCTGGCCGGACTGCACTTCCTTGACCTCGTCCTTGAAGCGCTTGAGCGTCTTCAGCGTGCCCTCGTGGATGACGACGTTGTCGCGCAGCAGGCGCACGCCTGCCGAACGGCGCGCCACGCCCTCGGTGACAAGGCAGCCCGCGACATTGCCGATGCCGGTGACGCGGAAGACTTCCTTGATCTCGGCATAGCCGATGAAGTTCTCGCGCACTTCGGCCGACAGCAGGCCCGAGGCCGCCGCCTTGATGTCGTCGATGAGGTCATAGATGATCGAGTAATACCGGATCTCGACGCCCTTCTGGTTCGCGGCATTCCGCGCCGGGGCATTCGCCCGGACGTTGAAGCCGATGACCGGGGCGCTTGATGCCTCGGCAAGACCGATATCCGATTCGGTGATCGCACCCACGCCGTAATGCAACACGCGGACGCGGACCTCTTCGTTGCCGACCTTCTCCAGCGCCTGGACGATGGCCTCGGCCGAACCCTGCACGTCGGCCTTCACGACCACCGGCAGTTCGGCCACGTTCTCGTCGGCCTTGGCCTTCGCCATCAGCTCCTGCAGCGTGGTCGCAGCACCGGCGGCGGCGCGCTTGTCCTTGGCCTGCTGGATGCGGTAGTCGGCGATCTCGCGGGCCTGCGCCTCGGTCTCGACGACGTTCAGCACGTCGCCCGCCTCGGGGGTGCCGTTGATGCCCAGCACCTCGACCGGGGCCGAAGGACCGGCCTCGGACACGCGCTCGCCCTTGTCGTTGATCAGCGCGCGAACCTTGCCCCACTGTTCGCCGACGACGAAGATGTCGCCCTGCTTCAGCGTGCCGTTCTGGACCAGGACCGTCGCAACGGGACCGCGGCCCACGTCCAGCTTGGCCTCGATCACCGCACCCAGCGCCGTCCGGTCGGGATTGGCCTGCAGTTCCAGGATCTCGGCCTGCAGCGCGATGGCTTCCAGCAGCTCGTCGATGCCTTCGCCGGTATGGGCGGAAACCTCGACGTCCTGCACCTCGCCCGACATCGCCTCGACCACGACCTCGTGCTGCAGCAGGTCCGTGCGGACCTTCTGCGGGTTGGCGGTCGGCTTGTCGATCTTGTTGATCGCCACGATCATCGGGACATTGGCGGCCTTGGCGTGATTGATCGCCTCGACCGTCTGCGGCATCACCGCGTCATCTGCCGCCACCACCAGCACGACGATGTCGGTGACGTTGGCACCGCGCGCCCGCATCGAGGTGAAGGCCGCGTGGCCCGGCGTATCGAGGAAGGTCAGCAGCGCACCCGATTCAGTCGTCACCTGATAGGCGCCGATATGCTGGGTGATGCCGCCCGCTTCGCCCGAGACGACATTGGCCTGCCGGATGCGGTCCAGCAGCGAGGTCTTGCCGTGGTCCACATGGCCCATGATCGTGACGATCGGGGCGCGGGGCTGCAGATCCTCGGGCTTGTCCTCGACGGTGTGGATCACCTGTTCCACGTCGGCGTCGGACACACGGACGGCCCTGTGGCCGAATTCCTCGATCACGAGCTCGGCGGTGTCGGCGTCGATGGTCTGGTTGGCCGTGACCATCATGCCCATCTTCATCAGCGACTTGATGACGTCGGTGACACGCTCGGTCATCCGGTTCGCCAACTCGCTGACGACGATGGTTTCCGGCAGCTGCACGTCGCGGAACTGCTTTTCGGCACGCTGCGACTGGCCCATGGCCTTGGCGCGGGCCTTTTCCTGCTTGCGCTTCATCGCGGCGAGGCTGCGGACACGTCCGCCCTCGCCCCCGGCAAGCGCCTGGGTCAGGGACAGCCGGCCGGTGCGGCGGTTTTCCTCGGCCTTGGCCTTGGCCTTGGCGTCGCTGTCGCCACCGGTATCGCGGCGGTCGCGGTCGGTGCGGCGCGGGCCAGTGGCTACGCCCGGCTTTTCGGCGCGGGCGGCGGCGGCCTCGGCCGCGGCACGGTCCGGGGCGGCGGCGCGTTCGGGCTTGGCCGTGACCTCGGCCTTCTTCTGGGCGCGCAGTTCGGCCTCGCGCAGCTTGCGGGCGTCCTCTTCGGCCTTCAGCCGCAGGGCTTCCTCGCGCTCGCGCTCCTCGCGTTCCTTCGCCTCGATCTCGGCGCGGCGGCGTTCGCGTTCTTCCTCGCGGGCCTTTTCCTCGGCGGCGCGGCGGGCGTTGTCCTCGGCCTCGCGCGCCTTGGCGGCGGCAAGGGCCTTGAGGCGGCGCTCCATCTCGGCTTCGGTGATCCCGGCCGGGCGCTTGGACGGATCCGAGGCCACGGACGCAGGCGAATTCGGCCGCAGCGCCGGGTTCGGACCCGTCGCCGGCTTGGGCGTCACGACGCGCTTGCGCTTGGTCTCGACCACCACGTTATGCGTGCGCCCGTGGCTGAAGCTCTGCTTCACCTGGCCGGACCGCCCGCCCGCGCCGCCGCCCAGACCCAGGGGCTTCTTTCCGTCTCTATCGTTCATCCGCTCTCGAATCCTTCCCGGCAGCCGAACTGCCGATATGCCCGCGCAGACCGTTCAGTCTGCTGGCGTCCCTGATCACCTTGTCGGTCAGGCCCCCCGGCGCGAGCGCGCTGTGTATGACATGATCGCGCCCGAAAGCCAAACCCAATTCCGATGCCGTGAGGCACCCGAACCAGCGGCCGCCGGTCGGCGTCCACAGCTTGCCCTTGCCCCGGTCGGACCCGTCACTGGCCTGGAACAGCACCTTCGCCTTCCCGTCGGCCAGCCAGCCCTTGACCTTCTCGAATCCCGCCACCGCGTCGCCGGCCTTGCGGGAGAGCGAGATCAACTCGACTACCCGACGCGCCAGCGCCGCTTCGATCCCGTCTGCGAGATCCGGCTCTGCCCTTACATGGGCCTTCGCACCGCGGGAAAACAGTCCCTTGTCGGCAGCTTTTTGCAACGCAGCCCTGTCGGCCGTGACCCAGAAGCCCCGGCCCGGCAGCTTTTCTGCAAGATCGGGCACGACGGTGCCGTCCGGCCCCGCGACAAAGCGGATCAGCCCGGCCTTGGGCTGCACCTCGCCCGTGACGAGGCAGCGCCGTTCCGGCGGCGCCTCGCGATCCTTTTCACGACCCCCGCGCGTCAAGCGGCAACCCGGGGCGTTACACCCCGGCCTCCTCGGCTGCGGCCGATTCGTCCTCGGCTGCGGGGTGCAACTCGTCGGGGTCCACCCAGCCCAGCATGACGCGGGCGGTCATCACCATGTCCTGCGCCTGTTCCAGATCGACGCCGAAGGATTCCAGGATGCCGTCGTCCTTCTTGCGCTGCCCATTTTCCGTGGTCCAGCCGCCGGCGAGTTCCCAGTCGGCGCAGGTGGCAAAGTCCTCCAGCGTCTTGACGCCGTCCTTCGCCAGCGCCTCGACCATCTGCGCGGTCAGGCCCTCGAACTCGATCAGGCTGTCCTCGGCGCCAAGTTCGCGCGCCTTCTCAAGCGCGGCGCGGCTGGCGGCTTCCAGGTGGTCGCGGGCGCGGGCCTGCAATTCCTCGGCCGTGCCCTCGTCCACGCCCTCGATCGACAGAAGCTCGTCGAGTTCGACGTAGGCCACTTCCTCAAGGTTGGTGAAGCCCTCGGCCACCAGCAGTTGCGCGAAGAACTCGTCCAGATCCAGCGTTTCCATGAACAGCTGGGTGCGGGCGTTGAACTCGGCCTGCCGGCGCTTGGATTCTTCCTCTTCGGTGAGGATGTCGATGTCGAGACCGGTGAGCTGGCTTGCCAGCCGCACGTTCTGGCCGCGGCGGCCGATGGCCAGCGAAAGCTGTTCCTCGGGGACCACGACCTCGATGCGGTTGCCGCCGTCCTCGTCCACGACGACCTTGGCGACCTCGGCAGGCTGCAGCGCGTTCACGAGGAAGGTGGCCTGATCCTGGGACCACGGGATGATGTCGATCTTCTCGCCCTGAAGCTCGCCCACAACGGCCTGCACACGGCTGCCGCGCATCCCGACGCAGGCGCCGACCGGGTCGATGGAGTTGTCATAGGAGATCACCGCGATCTTCGCGCGGGAACCCGGATCGCGGGCCACGGCCTTGATCTCGATGACGCCGTCGTAGATTTCCGGCACTTCCATCTTGAACAGTTCCGCCATGAACTGCGGGTCGGTCCGCGACAGGAAGATCTGCGGGCCACGGGCCTCGCGGCGCACATCCTTGACATAGGCACGGATGCGGTCGTTCGGGCGATAGCTTTCGCGGCCGATCTTCTCGTTGCGGCGCAGGATCGCCTCGCCGCGGCCCACGTCCACGATGATGTTGCCGTATTCCTCGCGCTTGACGACGCCGTTGATGATGCTGCCGGCGCGGTCCTTGAACTCTTCATACTGGCGGTCGCGCTCGGCCTCGCGGACGCGCTGCAGGATCACCTGCTTGGCCGATTGCGCGGCGATGCGGCCCAGTTCGACCGGCGGCACCTGCTCTTCGAAGATGTCGCCGACCTGCGGGCCGCCCGCGAAATCGGTGATCGGCGCGCCGTCGCGCAGCCAGCGGGACTGGCCCTTTGTCGGCTCGAAATAGGGTTTCGCGTCGCGGGCGCTGAACTGCGCCTGGTAGTTCTCGACTTCCTCGTCCTCGACCACGGTGCGGACGCGGGTGAAGCCCGCGTTGCCGGTCTTGCGGTCGATGCTGACGCGGATGTCCATTTCCGCGCCGTAGCGGGACTTGGCCGCACGGGCGAGGCTGTCCTCCATCGCCTCGATCACGAGGCCGGGGTCGATCATCTTCTCGCGCGCGACCGCCTCGGCAGTCTGCAGCAGCTCAAGCTGGTTGGCAGAGGTGATGGCCATCAATCACTCCTTGGTCGCGGCAGAGCCGCCCTGTTCGGTTTCGGGGTCCGGCCCCTCGTCCATTTCGATCTCGTCGAAGCCCGAATCCTCGGGGTCTATCGCCTGCCCGTCGCCGATGCCCGCACCCGCTTCCGCGCCGGGGGGCAGCGTGCCCGCCTCTTTCCGCTGCTTCAGCATCAGCGCGATCAGCTCGTCCGTCAGCAGAAGCTTGGCGTCGGCCAGAAGGTCGAAGTTCAGGCCGATGGTGTGGGTCTGGCCCTGTTCCTCGATGTTCAGCAGGACCTCGTCGCCTTCCACCCCGGCCAGCACGCCCTTGAAGCGCTTGCGTCCGTCGATGGGCTGGTTGGTTTCCAGCCGTACGTCATAGCCCTCGAAGGTCGCGAAGTCCTTGAGCCGCGTCAGCGGCCGGTCGATGCCGGGGCTGGAGACTTCGAGATGATAGGCGTCCTCCAGCGGGTCTTCCACGTCCAGCGTGGCGCTGACGGCGGTCGAGATGTCGGCGCAATCCTCGACGTTGATCCCCCCTTCCGGGCGGTCGGCCATGATCTGCAGCGTGGCGGTGCGGCCGCCCTGCAGGCGGACGCGCACCAGTTCGTAGCCCATGCCCTCGATCACCGGCTGGATGATCTCGGCCAGGCGCCGGTCGATGGCGGTCTTGGCGATGAGGTCGGTCATTGTCCGATCCTGAAAATAAAAACGGGCCGTCTGGGCGGCCCGTGCAAGCATCCGGTGGGCGAGGTTTGGACCCCCGCGCCGCTGTGAGGCTCATATAGCCGAAGGCGGGCCGCATTGCAAGGCCCGCATCGGGTTTGGCTCATCATGGCCCTTCCTTCCCCTCCTCCAGCGCGGGGGGCGGCTCGCCCGCCAGGAAGTTGCCGAACTTTTCCAGCGCCGGGATGTGATCGGACAGCACCCGCATGACCACCAGCATCGGCACCGCAACCACCATGCCCAAGACCGACCACAGCCAGGCCCAGAGCGCGACGGTCAGGAACACCACGACCGGGTTCAACTGCAGCCGCCACGAAACGAAATAAGGCGTGATGAACTGCCCCTCGAAGGCGGTCAGGCCGAAATAGGTCAGCCCCACGAGGACCGCGGTCCAGCCGTCGTCGAAGACCACCAGCGCCACCAGTGCCGCCGCGACATAGCCCAGCGCCGCGCCGATATAGGGGATGTAGTTCAGCACCGCCGCCGCGATCCCCCATAACAGCGGCGAGGGCATCCCCCAGGTCCACATCGCCAGCCCCGAGGCGACCCCGAGGCCCAGGTTGATCAGCGTGATCGCGCCCAGATAGGACCCGAGGCTGGCCTCGATCTGGCGCAGCGCGTCATAGGCCGCGCGCTTTTCCGACAGCGCGTCGAAGCTTTGCACGATCCGCAGATACAGCAGGTCGCCCGAGGCCAGCAGGAAGAACAGGAAGATCAGGGTGAAGACGGTCTGGCTGACGATGGCCGGGCCGAGATCGAAGATGATCTGGGTGATCGAGCTGCCGCTGGCCGGGGCGGCGACCTCGACCCGCAGTTCGTTGGTGGGGGCCTCGCCATCGGTGACCGTCGAGGAGGCGACGATGGTGCCCGAATCCTGCGCCATCACCTCCAGCCCCGAAGGGATGGTCTGGGACGGCGGCTGTCCGAGGGGCTGTCCGATGGTGCCGTCCCTGGCCGCATTGGGCAGCGCGGCGGCGGGACCGGGCGGGGTCGCGGGAAGCTCGACCGTGGCGACGGTGCCCGGCGCCCCGGGCGGCACCGTCACCACGGCGGCACTGTTGCCTGAAAGGTTTTCGGCCGCGCGCTCGATGCCGCGGAAGTTCTCGCGGAAGGTTTCATAGCGTTCCTGAAGCTGGCGGCTGATGCCGGGCGCTTCCTCGATCAGCGCGCCGGCGGGGCCCGAGATGAAGAAGCCGAGCGTGCCGATGGTCGCGAGGATGCCCAGCACCACGATGCCGGCGGTGACGCCGGGCCTGATCCCGCGCCGGTCCATCCAGCGCCGAAAGGGGACGAAGACGAAGAACAGCAGCACGCCAAGGCAGACGGGCATCAGGAAGGCCCGCGCCGTCGCCAGCATCTGGAAGGCGAGGATGATGAAGATGCCGATGACCGCCCAGTTCGTCACCGGCAGGTGCCCCCTCGGCTCGGCCTTCCGGCGGGGGAACATGTGCCGTTGCGGGGATGTCTGCGCCATTGCCGCCCTTCCAGATGAAATCCTTGGCCAAGGCAGGCCCGGACCCCTGGAACGGCAAGGAATCCGTTTCGTTCCCGCAGCTTGCCGGAAAGAACAGGGGGATGGGCCGGTCCTGGCGAAGGCGGCCCGCGCCTTGCGGGGGCGTGATCCCAAGCCTTCCTGGGGGCGCGGAAAGGCCCGTCCCGCGCCGGCCGCCCCAGCCTGGCGTCAGGATATGGACCGCAGGCCCTGCCAGCAGGGATCGGCTTTCCCCGGAAATGAAAAGGACCGGCCCGCGTCGGGGCCGGTCCTTTCCCAAGGCTCGGGCTGCCGCCTCAGATGGAGCGGTCGCCGCTTGCGTCGATGACGCGGGTGGGCAGGCCCATCTCGCCCAGCAGTTCAAGGAAGGGCCGCGCGGGCAGGTCCTCGACGTTGACCATGCGCTTCACGTCCCATTCGCCCCGTGCGATCAGGATCGCCGCCGCGACCGGGGGGACTCCCGCCGTGTAGCTGATGCCCTGGCTGCCGACCTCGGCATATGCCTCGGCATGGTCGGCCACGTTGTAGATGAAGACCTCGCCCGGCTTGCCGTCGCGGGTGCCTTTCACGAGATCGCCGATGCAGGTCTTGCCGGTATAGTCGGGCGCAAGGGTCGCGGGGTCGGGCAACACGGCCTTGACGACCTTGAGCGGCACGACCTCCAGCCCCTCGGCGGTGGTCACCGGCTGCTCGGACAGAAGGCCGATGTTCTTCAGCACGGTGAAGACGTTGATGTAATGCTCGCCGAAGCCCATCCAGAAGCGCACATCCGCGTCGGGATAGCGGGCGGCCAGCGAATGCACCTCGTCATGGCCCGACAGATAGGCGGTGCGCTTGCCGACGACAGGCAGGTCCCATTCGCGTCCGACCTCGAACATCGCATTCTCGCGCCATTCGCCACCCTGCCAAGAGTAGACCGTGCCGGTGAACTCGCGGAAGTTGATCTCGGGGTCGAAGTTCGTGGCGAAATAGCGGCCATGCGAACCGGCGTTGATGTCCACGATGTCGATGGCTTCGATCTTGTCGAAATACTCGTCCTCGGCCAGCCGGGCATAGGCGTTGACGACGCCCGGATCGAAGCCCGCGCCGAGGATGGCGGTCACGCCCGCCTTCTCGCAATCCTCGCGCCGCTTCCATTCGTAGTTGTCGTACCAGGGCGGCGTTTCGCAGATCTTCGCCGGGTCCTCGTGGATTGCGGTGTCGATATAGGCCGCGCCCGCGTCGATGCAGCCCTGCAGCACCGTCATGTTGATGAAGGGCGAGCCGACGTTGATGACGATCTTCGCATCCGTCCTGCGGATCAGATCGGCCACCGCCGCGCTGTCCATCGCGTCCAGCGCATGGGTCGTGATCGTGCGGCCACTGGCATGGCCTTTCGCCCTGATCCCCTCGACGATGGCGTCGGCCTTGGATTGGGTCCGGTTCGCCATGTGGATGTCGCCGAACTCGTCGGCCCATTGCGCGACCTTGTGGGCCGAAACCTGGGCGACGCCACCGGCGCCGATGATGAGGACGTTGGGTTTGGCCACCTCAGCGGTCTCCTTTCAGGAAAATCAGGACAGCGAGTCCCGGTAATCGTCATAGCCGAAGCTGCGCACGGTCGTGATGCGACCGTCAAGCTCGCGGATGCAGATGGCGGGCATGGCCACGCCGTTGAACCAGTTCTTCTTGACCATGGTATAGCCCGCCGCGTCCTCGATGCTGATGCGGTCCCCGACCTTCAGCGGCTGCGGGAAACGCGCGTCGCCGAAGATGTCGCCCGCAAGGCAGGACTTGCCCGCGATCTGGTATCCGTGGTCGCCGTCCTGCGGCAGCTTGGCATCCTCGCGGTAGATCAGCAGGTCGAGCATATGCGCCTCGATCGAGCTGTCCACGATGGCGACTTCCTTGCCGTTGTTCAGGATGTCCAGCACCGTGACCTCAAGCGTCGTCGTGCCCGTGATGCTGGCCTCGCCCGGTTCCAGGTAGACCTGCACCCCGAAGCGGTCGGAAAACGCCCGCAATCGGTCGGCAAGGTCGTCCAGCGGATAGTCCTCGCCGGTGAAATGGATGCCGCCGCCAAGGCTGACCCAGTCCAGCTTTTCCAGGAAGCCGCCGAACTCGGATTCGATCCGGTCAAGCTGGCCCGCGAACAGCGGATAGTCCCGGTTCTCGCAGTTGTAGTGGATCATCACGCCGCTAATGCGGTCGAGCGCCTGTTCCAGCCGCGCCATGTCCCATTCGCCCAGGCGCGAGAACTTGCGCGCCGGGTCGGCAAGGTCGAATCCGCTGGTCGAGAACCGCGGGTTCAGCCGCAGCCCGCGGGCGATCCCGCTTGCCCGGTCGGCAAAGCGGTCCAACTGACCCAGCGAGTTGAAGATGATCTTGTCGGCATAGCCCACCGCCTCGTCGATCTCGTGATCGGCCCAGGCGACGGAATAGGCATGCGTTTCCCCCCCGAACTTCTCGCGCCCCAGCCGCAATTCGTTCAGCGAGGACGAGGTGGTGCCGTCCATGTATTGCGACATCTGGTCGAAGACGCCCCAAGTCGCAAAGCATTTCAGCGCCAGCAGCGTCTTTGCGCCCGAACGCTCGCGCAGCCGCACCATCCTGTCCATGTTCGCCTGAAGCTTGGCGCGGTCGATCAGGTAGAAGGGCGTCTGCGGTCCGGTCATCGAAGCCTCGGGCGGGAAAGGGGAAACCCGGCATATAGGGTCCGCGGCCCGTGGTGACAAGCAACTGCGACGCCCGCATGACAGCCGGGAACATGCGCGGGGGGCCTGCGTTCCCCTGCGGCGCAGGCCGGGGAGCGGCTCTGGTAGCCTGCGGCTTTCGCCCCTAGATCATCACAAGCGCCCCCACAGGAGTTTCCCATGACCGCCCGCGTCGAAATCTACGCCACCCAGAGCTGCCCCTACTGCCACGCCGCCCGCGGGCTTCTGCAGAAAAAGGGCGTGTCCTACGAGATGATCGACGTCGGCCGCGAGCCCGAGCGCCGGGCCGAGATGACCCAGCGCGCGAACGGCCGCCGCACGGTGCCGCAGATCTTCATCGACGGGACGCATGTCGGCGGCTCGGACGACATCCATGCGCTGGACCGCGCGGGCAAGCTGGACCCCATGCTGGGGCTGTAAGACAATGCGCGCGGCCCTGATCCAGTTGAACACCGGCGACGATCCAGCGGCGAACCTGCCCGTCACGCTGGACTTCCTGCGCGCAGCGGCGGCAGGCGGCGCCACCCTGCTGCTGACGCCCGAGGCCACGAACATCATCACCCCCGACCGCGACCGCCAGCGCGCGGTCCTGCTGCCCGAGGCCGGGGACCCGACGCTCGCCGCCCTGCGCGGCGCGGCGCGCGAACTGGGGGTCTGGCTGTCCGTCGGCTCGTTGTCGCTGCGCCATGAGGACCCGGCCGAGGAACGCTTCGCCAACCGCAGCTTCCTGATCGCGCCGGATGGCGGGATCGCCGCGCGTTATGACAAGATCCACATGTTCGACGCCGATATCGGCGAGGGCGAAAGCTTCCGCGAAAGCCGCAGCTTCCGCCCCGGCGACCGCGCGGTGCTGGCGCAGGGTCCCTGCCCGATGGGCCTGACGATCTGCTACGATCTGCGCTTCCCTGCGCTTTATCGCCGCTTGGCGCGGGCGGGCGCGACGATCCTGACCGTGCCCTCGGCCTTCCACCCGAAGACGGGCGAAGCGCATTGGCACGTCCTGCTGCGCGCCCGCGGCATCGAGACAGGCTGCTTCGTGCTGGCCGCGGCCCAGACGGGCACCCATCCGGCGCCCCACAGCCCCGGCAAGAAGCCGCGGGAAAGCTATGGCCGCTCGTTGGCCGTGGCCCCTTGGGGTGAGGTGCTGGCCGATGCGGGCACGGAACCCGGCGTCACGCTGGCCGATCTGGACATGGCGCAGGTCAGACACGCCCGCGCCCGCGTCCCCGCCTGGCGCCACGACCCGCTTGTCTGGGGACCATGAGCGACGATCCCGAATCCGCCGCCGCGCTGGCCGCGAGCCTTTTCGCCGAGGTCATCGTCAATGAGCAGATGGCCCGCACGCTGGTCACCCGCGCCCTGCCCCGCGGGATGCAACTGTCGCATTTCTCGGTGCTGAACCTGCTCGCCCATCTGAACGAGGAACGCACCCCCGCCCAGCTGGCCGAGGCCTTTCACGTCAACCGCAGCGCCATGACCAACACCGTGGGCCGGCTGGAATGGGCCGGCCACGTCCATGTCCGTCCCGACTGGAACGACGCGCGGCGCAAATGGGTGGGGATCAGCCCCTCGGGCCGGGCGGCGCGGGATGCGGCGCTGGCGGCCTTCCTGCCGCACCTGACCGAGATCGTCCGCGACATCGGCCCCGCCGAGGTCCGCCGCGCCCTGCCCGTCCTGCGCCGGCTGCGCGAACGGCTTGAAGAGGAAGCCTGACGCCCTACTGCCTCACGCCGGTCATCAGGTAGTTCACCGACAGGTCGCGCTTGGACAGCGACCAGGACCAGCCCAGCGGGTTGAAGACCATGCCGCTGCGGTCCACCACCCGCACCCCCGCCGCGTCGAACATCGACCCGAGTTCCGTAGGGCGGATGAATCGCGACCATTCATGCGTGCCGCGCGGCAGCCAGCGCATGATCCACTCGGCGCCGACGATGGCGGCGGCAAAGCTCTGCGGCGTGCGGTTCAGGGTGGACGCGACCAGCAGCCCGCCCGGCCGCAGCAGCCGGGCGCAGGTGGTGATGAACTCCTGCGGGTCGGC
>NZ_JAUNPC010000030.1:0-16135 GCF_030536915.1 Paracoccus sp. (in: a-proteobacteria) | reverse complement strand
GATATAGTCCAGCCGCACCGGGTTCAGCATGTGCAGCGGCTTGAACTTGCCGTCCGGGTCCCACCACTCGGCCGCCATCGCCTGGAACTTGGCGACCTCGCCCGCATCGATGCTGCTCTGTCCGGTCATCTCGCTTCTCCGTCTGGTGCCGGTTGGCCTCGGCCCGGCGAGCGGTATATATCTCAGGCATGGACCGCATGGCAGACCGAAACGCCGCCTCACCTTCGCATGGCCGGCTCTACCCCCCGATCGAGCCCTTCGACGCGCGCATGATCGACCGCGGCGACGGCCACCGGCTGTATGTCGAGCAATGCGGCAACCCAAATGGCCGCCCGGTCATCGTCCTGCACGGCGGCCCCGGCGGCGGCTGCAGCCCGATGATGCGCCGCTTCTTCGACCCCCATCACTGGCGGATCGTGCTGTTCGACCAGCGCGGCTGCGGCCGCTCGCTTCCCCATGCAAGCGTCATCAACAACACCACCGCGCATCTGCTGTCCGACATCGACGCGATCCGCGACAAGCTGCGCCTCGGCCCGGCCGTCCTTTTCGGCGGTTCCTGGGGGGCGACGCTGGCCCTGGCCTATGGGCAGCACAGGCCCGAGGCCGTGTCGGCCTTTGTCCTGCGCGGGGTCTTCCTTGGCCGCCAGTCCGAACTCGACTGGTTCTACGGCGGCGGCGCGGGGCGGTTCTGGCCGGAACTCTGGGCGCGCTTCCAAGGGGCCATTCCCCTGGCCGAACAGGACGACCTGATCGCCGCCTATCACCGCCGGCTGTTCAGCGGGGATGCCTCGGTCGAGACGCGCTACGCGATGCCCTGGCTTGCCTGGGAAAACGCGCTGGCGGGCCTGGACAACGGCGCGCCCTCGCACGCGCCCCCGGCCTATGCCCGCACCTTCGCGCGGCTGGAAAACCATTATTTCGTCAACGCCTGCTTCCTTGACGACAATCAGCTTCTGCGCGACCGCCACCGGATCGAGCATCTGCCCGCCGTCATCGTCCAGGGGCGCTATGACATGGTCTGCCCGCCGATCGGTGCATGGGAACTCGCCCAGGGCTGGGCAAAGGCCGAGCTGCGGATGATCCCCGCCTCGGGCCATGCCCTGACCGAGCCGAGAATCGCCGCCGAACTCGTCCGCGTCCTGCAGACCATGGCCGGGATCGACTGATGCAGCAGGCTTCGGACGGTCTCGGATAACCCAAAGGGGATCATCGTATACGACGATGGGGGTGTGAAACCCCCGGCGACTCGGCATCCACCCGAACCGCCCTCAGATCCCCTTGGGCTTCTGCCGGTCCTTGTGCTTGGCCAAGGCGCCTGTCTGCCGCTTGTTCGACTTGTCCTTGTAGGGGTTCTTCGACCCTTGGTCGCGGAAACTCAGCCGGATCGGCGTGCCCGGCAGGTCGAAGTCCTGCCGCAACCCGTTCACCAGGTAGCGGCGATAGCTTTCCGGGATCTCGTCGGTATGGGTCGCCATGACCACAAAGCCCGGCGGCCGCGTCTTCACCTGCGTCATGTAGCGCAGCCGGATGCGGCGCCCGCCCGGCGCGGGCGGCGGATGCGCCTCGGTCATGGCGGTTAGCCACTGGTTCAGCCGCGCGGTGCCGATACGGCGGTTCCAGACCTCATGCGCCTTCAGCACCGCATTGTGCAGCCGGTCCAGTCCCTTGCCCGTGCGGGCCGAGACGGTCACCAGCGGCGCGCCCTTGAGCTGCGGCAGCAGCCGTTCAAAGGCCTCGCGCAACTCGTTCAGCTTGTGGGGCTTGTCTTCCTCAAGGTCCCACTTGTTCGCCGCGACGACGACTGCCCGCCCCTCGGTTTCCGCGAAATCCGCGATCCGAAGGTCCTGCTGCTCGAAGGGGATTGCCACGTCCAGAAGGACCACCACCACCTCGGCGAAGCGGACGGCCCGCAGCCCGTCGGCCACGGAAAGCTTTTCCACCTTGTCGGTGATCCGCGCCTTCTTCCGCATCCCGGCAGTGTCGAAGATGCGGACCGGGGTGCCCATGAACTGGGACCGCACCGAAATCGAATCGCGGGTGATCCCTGCCTCGGGGCCGGTCAGCAGCCGGTCCTCGCCGATGATCTTGTTGATGAGCGTCGATTTTCCCGCGTTCGGCCGCCCAATCACGGCGATCTGTAGGGGGCGGGCCTCGCTCGGCCGCCAGTCCTCGGCGCCCTCGCCCGACTCGGCCTGCTCGTCGGTCAGGGTGACGTCGGTTTCGGGCGTGATCGGCGCGGGCCGCTCGGTTTCCACGATCTCGGAGAGCGGCTTCAGGGCGCGATACAGGTCCTCCAGCCCCTCGCCATGCTCGGCCGAGATCCGCAGGGGTTCCCCAAGCCCCAGCGACCAGCCCTCGCTGGCGCCGGCCTCGCCCGCTGCGCCCTCGGCCTTGTTGGCGGCCAGCACGACGTGCTTGGCGCGCCGCCGCAGGATGTCGGCGAAATATTCGTCCGCCGCTGTCACCCCCACGCGGGCGTCGATCACGAACAGGCAGATATCGGCCTCGTCGACGGCGCGTTCCGTCAGCCGCCGCATCCGGCCCTGCAAGCTGTCGTCCTCGACCATCTCCAGCCCGGCCGAATCGATCACGACAAAGCGCAGGTCGCCAAGCCGCGCGTCGCCCTCGCGCAGGTCGCGGGTGACGCCCGGCTGGTCATCGACCAGCGCCAGCCGCTTGCCGACAAGGCGGTTGAACAGGGTGGACTTGCCGACATTGGGCCGCCCGACGATGGCAAGGGTGAAGGTCATCAGCGATACGCGTGCAGGCGGCCGTCGCGGCCGGAAACATAGATCGTGCCGCCGGACACGACGGGCGCGGTCGCCGCGCCGCCGGGAATCGGGGCTTGCCCGACCAGCGCGCCCGAACGGGGATCGAAGGCGCGCAGGATGCCGTCCGACGAGGCGACGAACAGCCGCCCGCCTGCCAGCACCGGGCCGTAATGGACATGGATCGCGTCCTGCCGCCGCACCCGTTCCGCCGTGTAATAGGGCAGTGGCACCGCAAAGATGCGCCCGCCCGTCGCCGCGTCCAGCCGCACCAGTTGCGCCTGGTCGTTGACCGCGAAGATCGAGCCGCCGGCGACCAGCACCGGGCTGTTCGCCCCGTCCTGTTCGTTCCACAGCGGCACCCCCGTCGCCCGGTCGAAGGCGGCGATGCGCCCCGAGGACGAGCCCGCCAGCACCACGTCGCCCGCGATCACCGGATCGCCCGTCAGGTCGCGGATGAAGGCGATGGCGCGGCCGCGGCGGGTGCCCGCGACCTGCGCGCTCCATCGCTCGACACCGGTGGCGGTATCGACGGCCAGCAACTGCCCCGAGGCGAAGGAGAAGACGGCAAGATCGCCATCCACGGCGGGCGCGGATACCCCCGTCACGCCGGACTGCGCATTGATGCCCGATACGGTCCACAGCACCCTGCCATCCGCGGCCCGCACCGCCCAGCCGGTCGAATCGCGTCCCGCCACATAGACCACGCCGTTCTGCACCGTGGGCGCGCCGCCGATCGGCGCCTCGACCCGCTGCCGCCAGAGGATGCCGCCCGAGCCTGTGTCCAGTGCCACAAGCTCGCCATAGGCGGTGGTGACGAAGACGCGCGCCCCCTCATAGGCGATGCCGCCGCCGGACACGCTGTCGCCCCGCTCGGTCGCAGGGGTCAGGTCGCGGGTCCAGGCGGTGGCACCGTTCAGCGCCGTGGCCGCCACCTGCGCGCGGCTGTCCAGCGTGAAGACGCGCCCGCCCGCCACCACCGGATCGGCGCCGATGCGGTGACGCCGCCCCGAGGGCTGGCCGATGGGCGCCGACCAGAGCGGCTGAAGCCCGGTCCCGGCCAGCGCGGAATGCGGGATCAGATGCGCCGGATTGGCCGCACGGGTGGTCCATTCGACCGAACGCGGCGCGGGCAGGTTCAGCGCCGTCGAACTGACGCCGGCGGGTCCGTCGACCGCGGGGCCTTCGGCCGAGGCGATCTCGCGCGGGTCAAGCCGGACGCCGGGAAGGATCGTATCGCGCGACTGGCAGGCTGCCAGGGCGGTCAGGGCGATCAAGGGCAGCAGCGCGTTCAGTCTGGTCATCTCGGGCTCCGGGTAGCGGGGCTGGGCGAGGGATGGGGGATCAGCCGGCCACGGCCGGCATCACCTCGGCCGAGCGCATGGAATCGGGGGCGGTCAGGCTGTCCGTCTCGGGCTCGGGATCGACGCCGAGGGTGATCAGATGCTCGGCCAGGCGCTGGCGCATCTGCTGGCTCAGCCCGTCCTTCTGCTGGATCTGGCGGATCAGCGTCACCGCGTCATCCCGGCGCCCCGCACCCGACAGCGCCACGGCCTTGAGTTCCAGCGCGATCAGTTCGAATGGCGCGCCGGGCGCGGAAAGCCGCGCCAGCACCGCGTCGCGGGTGGCAGGGTCCATGCCCGCCCCCTGCGCGATCACCGATTTCAGCGCGGCCAGGTCCCGGACAACCGCGTCATCGCCCGCCTTGATCGCCGCCGCGTCGAAGCGCTGGGCGGCTTCCGCGACATTGCCGGCCTCGACCAGCGCATTGGCGGCAAGGATGTCGCGCAGCACCGTCTGGCGGACGTTGCCGGCCGGAACCCCGCCCAGCGCCTGCGCACGGGCCGCCGCATCGGCCGAGGCCCCGGCGGCGAGGACGGCATCGCCGAATTCCTGCGCCGCCGCCGTGTCGCGAGCGCGGGAATATTCGCGCCATGCGGCCCCCGCGACCAGCGCCACGATCAGCAGGACCGCGATCCAGCCATAGCGGCGCAGCATCAGGAACAGCCGGTCGCGGCGCAGATCCTCGGTCACCTCGTCGATGAAACGGTCGTTCTGGTTCGCCATGCGCGGCCGCTTTCCCTGCCCTTTGTCGTCGTCGCTGCCCTTCTACACATGGCCGGGGCGGTTTGCCAACGCCTGCGCGGGATGCCCCCGCGGGTTGGCACCCGGAACCACTTTCGCTTGCAAGGCGTTGTGGCGACAGCAAGAGTGCGCCCTGACGCACCAGACAAACCCCTGAAAGGACTGCGAACATGGCTTTCACCCTGCCCGATCTGCCTTATTCCCACGACGCGCTGGCCAGCGGCGGGATGTCCCGCGAGACGCTGGAATATCATCACGACAAGCACCACAAGGCTTATGTCGACAAGCTGAACGAGCTGATCGCGGGAACCGAGTGGGAAAACGCCAGCCTCGAAGAAATCGTCAAGGGCAACTACAAGGAAGGCGCGGTCGCCCAGAACGGCATCTTCAACAACGCCAGCCAGCATTGGAACCATGCCCAGTTCTGGGAGATGATGGGCCCGAACCCCGGCAAGATGCCCGGCAACCTTGAATCCGCGATCACCGAATCCTTCGGCTCGGTCGCCGAGTTCAAGAAGAAGTTCGCCTCGGAAGGCGTGGCGCAGTTTGGTTCCGGCTGGGTCTGGCTGGTCCGCAACGACCAGGGCGGGCTTGAGATCACCAAGACCGAGAATGGCGTCAACCCGCTGTGCAAGGGCCAGACGGCGCTTCTGGGCTGCGACGTGTGGGAACATTCCTACTACATCGACTTCCGCAACGCCCGGCCCAAGTATCTGGAGAACTTCCTCGAGAACCTCGTGAACTGGGAAAACGTCGCCTCGCGGATGTGAGTGACGCGACATGACGAAGGCCCGCCGTGACTGGCGGGCCTTTTTCTTTCCGCGAGGTCGCACCGGGGGCTTCGCGCCCCCATGAACGGGGCTGCGGCCCCGTTCATCCCCCGCGGGATATTTCCACGAAGAAGAACGAAGGGGGCGGAGGTCAGCGCGGGTCCAGTTGCGTGCCCGGGGCCGCCGCACCTTCCAGCACTTGCCGCAGATAGTCGGTGATCGCGCGGAAGGCCACGATGCGCCAGCCGTCACCCTGCCGCCACAAGGCGCAGGCCACCTGCGCCGCGCGGGTGCGGCGGACGGCGTCTTGGGGCAGCGTCGCGAAATCGACAGGGCAGAGCTTGGCCAGCACCTGATCGGGCGCCTGCCCCGCCACGTCGAAGACACAGCGCATGTCGCTGACGTCCTGCACCAGCGCATGTTCTGTCGAAAGCGCGTCGGTCAGGGCAGAAAGCGCCTCGGGCATCCCGGCATGAGGCAGGATCAGCAGCAGTTCGTCCGGCGACATCCAGCCGAGCCAGCGGACGCCATCGCTGGTGAAGCGCAGCTTGCCGGGGATCGCCAGACCGGCCGTCCCGGCGATGGCCTCGCCCGCGTGGTCCAGGTCGGCGCGGATCAGGATCATGCCGAGGCCGTGAACCTGGGTGATGCTGGCCAATGCGTCAGACATTCGCGGCGGCCCCTTCCTTGTCATGGAACACCGGATCGACGATGCGCGCGCGGAAACTGTCCTTCGCCACCGGGAACTCCAGCACCTCTCCCATCCGCTCGGGGCCGTGCCGCACCAGTCCCATGGCGATCGGCGCCTTCAGCGTCGGCGACCAGTAGGTCGAGGTCACGCGCCCCTGCGTGTTCCGCTGTCCGTTGGCATTCACCCCCTCGGCCACGGCCAGCGCGCCATCGGGCAGCACCCGCCCGTCGAGACTTTCCAGCCCCACCAGCCGCCAGCGGTCCGGGTCCGCCATGAAGGCGCGTTCCTGCGCCCGCTTGCCGATATAGTCTGGCTTCTTCTTCGAGATCGCCCAGCTCATCCCCAGATCCTGCGGGATCACCGTGCCGTCGGTCTCATCCCCGATCATGATGAAGCCCTTTTCGGCGCGCATGACATGCATGGCCTCGGTGCCATAGGGGGTGATGCCGAACCCGGCTCCGGCCTGGTGCAACTTTTCCCAAAGCTCAAGCCCGCGGTTGGCGGGCACGGCGATCTCGAAGGACAGTTCGCCCGAGAAGCTGATGCGGTAGATGCGGGCGGGGATGCCCGCAAGCTGACCCTCGGCGAAGCTCATGAAGGGCAGCGCCTCGGCGGAGAGGTCCATGCCGCCCAAGCGTTCCAGTACCTGGCGGGCCTTGGGGCCGACCACGGCCACTTGGGCGAACTGCTCGGTAATGTTGGCGGTGTAGACCTTCCAGTCCCACCACTCGCATTGCAGCCAGTCCTCCATATGCCCGTGGATGCGGTCGGCCCCGCCGGTCGTGGTGTGGCAAAGCCATGTGTCCTCGGAAAGTCTGACCGCCACGCCGTCATCGACGAGGAAGCCGTTTTCCGAACACATCAGCCCGTAGCGGCACTTGCCGACCGGAAGGGTGGACATCATCCCCGTGTAGATCATGTCGAGGAAGCGGCCCGCATCCAGTCCTTTCACAAGGATTTTTCCCAGCGTCGAGGCATCCAGCGCCCCCACCCCGCCGCGGACGGCAAGGATCTCGCGGTTCACCGCGTCCCCGTGGCTTTCGCCCGCGCGGGGATAGCAATAAGCGCGGCGCCACAAGCCCACGGGTTCCCAATGGGCGCCATGGGCTTCGTGCCAGTCATGGATCGGGGTGCGGCGCAGGGGCTGGAAGACCTCGCCCCGCGCCTCGCCGGCGATCGTTCCAAATGTCAGAGGCGTGTAGGGCGGGCGGAAGGTGGTCGTGCCGGTCGCCGCAATGGGTTGATCCAGGGTCGAGGACAGGATGGCAAGCCCGTTGATGTTGCTGATCTTTCCCTGATCCGTCGCCATCCCGAGCGTGGTATAGCGCTTGGCATGTTCCACGCTGGCATAGCCTTCCAGTGCGGCAAGCTGCACGTCGGAAACCTTGACGTCGTTCTGGTAGTCCAGCCACATCTTGAAGCGCGCCTTGGGCGTGGCGTTCTCGGGCATGACCCAGACCGGCAGGATCGGCGTCTCGGGTCCGGCATCGGTCAGCCCGGCCACCCTCAGGTCGCCCGCAGCCGCCCCTGCCGACCGCACATTCGGCTGCCCGTCCGCGCCAAGGGGCGGGCGGGCGGGATCGGGGGCGAACAGCGCCTGATCCTCGTGCCACTGTAGCTTGCCGCCGCAGTGGCTCCACAGGTGGACGACCGGGGACCAGCCGCCCGACATGGCGATCACGTCGCAGGCGATGGTTTCCAGCGGCTCACCCGCGCCCTGATGCGCGCAGAGCGTCAGGCCCTCGACACCGCGCTTGCCCTGCACCGCGGCGATGCCCTTCCCTTCCGCGATCCGAACCCCGCGTTCGCGCAGAAGGCGGGGCAGCGGCCCGTCGGCGGCAGGCCGGGCGTCGATCACGACGGGCACCTCAAGCCCCGCGTCC
Organism: Paracoccus sp. (in: a-proteobacteria); assembly: GCF_030536915.1. Lineage (GTDB taxonomy): Bacteria > Pseudomonadota > Alphaproteobacteria > Rhodobacterales > Rhodobacteraceae > Paracoccus. The sequence continues at coordinate 7,938 of NZ_JAUNPC010000030.1, read as the reverse complement.
AGCGCCGCCAGCGCCGTGCGATAGCCGTCGTCGTTGTTCGTCACCACGGCGATGCGGCGGCCGGGCGCCACGCCGTAATCCGCGATGTAGTCGCGCACGGCCGAGGCCAGCATCACGCCCGGCACATCGTTGCCCGCGAAGGCCAGCGGCCGTTCCAGCGCCCCGGCGGCGTTGACGACCTGCCCGGCCCGGATGCGCCACAGGCGCTGGCGCGGGATGCCCGCCTGGGGTTCGTGGTCGGCCAGATGCTCGCGCGCGAGCAGGTAGCCGTGATCGTAAAGCCCCGTCGCCATGGTGTTGCGGCGCAGGGTGACATTGGGCAGGGCGCGCAGGTCCGCCAGCAGGGCATTGATGCGATCCCCGCCATCGGGATGATCGACCGGGCTGCGGCCGCCCCAATGGTGCTGCTGTTCCAGCAGGATCACGCGGCCGCCCGTCCGCGCGGCCTCGCGGGCCGCCGCAAGACCGGCGATGCCGCCGCCCACGACGACGACCTCGGCAAAGGCATAGGCCTGCTCATAGCGGTCGGCGTCGGGCAGCTTCGGCGCGCGGCCAAGGCCCGCGGCGCGGCGGATCACCGGCTCGAACACCCGCTTCCAGGCGGCGCGGGGATGGATGAAGGTCTTGTAATAGAAGCCCGCCGGGAAATACCGCCACAGTCTGTCGTTGATGACGCCCCAGTCGCGGTTCAGGCTGCCCCAGGCGTTCTGGCTGACCGTGACCATGCCATCGACAAGCGGCGTGGTGGTGGCGCGCTGGTTCGGCTCGAACCTCGCGCCCTCGCCCAGACCCAAAAGGGCGTTCGGCTCCTCGACGCCCGAGGCCACCGGGCCGCGCGGGCGGTGATACTTGAAGCTGCGCCCCATCAGAAGCTGGCCATTCGCCAGCAGCGCCGAGGCGAGCGTGTCCCCGGCAAACCCGTCCATGCCGCGGCCGTCGAAGCGGAACCGGCGCGGCTGGGCGCGGTCGATCAGGCGGCCGCCTTGGGCAAGACGGAAGGGCGCGGTGCGTCTGGTCATGCGATGGTGTCCCGCGTGGGCGTTGGGTTCGGGGCGGGGTCGCGCTCGACCCCCGGCGCGCTGTCATCCTCCAGCGGCTCGGGCGGCGGCTGCCAGCCGGGCCGGGCCGCGCGGATCGTGGCGATGACGGAATCGGGCGGGCCATCGCATTGCGGCGGATAGGTGCCGAAGACCTGCAGGGTCGCGGTGTCGCGCGCGGCAAGGAACCACTTGCCGCAGCCGTAGACATGGCGCCAGCGTTCAAAATGCACGCCCCTGGGGTTGCGGCGGCCAAACAGGTAGGTTTCGAAATCCGCGTCCGACGAGCCGGGACCGAAGCGCTTCAGATGCGCCTCGCCGCCCGGCGCAAGCTCGGTTTCCTCGGCGGCGACGCCGCAGAAGGGGCAGGTCAGGGTCAGCATGGAACGCCGGTCCTTCCAGTCGGGACAGTGCAACGCGAAAGGCCCCGCGCGCGGGACGCGCGGGGCATGCTGCGGATCGCGACGGGGTCAGCCGCGGGTGGTGTCGGTGCCGGTGCCGGGCGCCACGTCGGGGTTGGGCGGGGCCTCGCCGGGCGCGCCGGGCTGGGGCGCATCGCCGGTTTCCCCGGCAGGCTGGCCTGCGGTGCCATGCGCCGCGGGACTGTCGGGCAGGGGCGTGGGTTCCGGGACCGGGGCGGCCATGAAGAACAGGACCGCGACCAGGATGACCGCTGCTGCGGCCAGAACCAGCAGCCAGGGATTGACGCCGGTGGACGAGCGGGAATTTCCAGGAGGTGCCATGATCGAACCTTTGCACAGATTTCACGTGTCGCGGGGGCGGCAGGCCGGGGATATCCCGGCTGCCGTGCGGAAACGATGCGCGGCGCGGCCCCGGCCGACCGCGCATCGGACTCAGTCTCGGTCGCCGGGCATCCCGGCGGAAGCTGGCGCGGCCGCATCCGCCATGGCCTCGACCAGCGCCTGGTCGTCCAGGGCGCCGGGACCGGGCAGTTCGGCGATGCTGACATCGGCGATGCCGCTTGGGGGCGCGCCCGCGCCGAAGTCGAGAAGCCATGCCAGCACCACCGCGGCGGCCGCGACAAGGGCCGCGATGATCCACAGGTTCCGGTTGGTGGGGTTGCGGGCTTCCATGATCGACTCTCCTTGCCGGTCATCGAACGCCAACGGCCCGCCGCAGGTTTCCCGAGCAAGATCAATGCGCTACCCCGGCGGCCACGCTTTCGTCGATGAAGCGTCCCTCGGCAAAGCGGTTCAGCCCGAACGCGGCGGCCAGCGGCCCCGGCGCGCCCTTCGCCACCAGTTCCGCCATGGCCCAGCCCGAACCGGGGATTGCCTTGAACCCGCCGGTGCCCCAGCCGCAGTTGACGAAGATGCCCTCGACAGGCGTGGTGGACAGGATGGGAGAGCGGTCCCCGGTCATGTCCACGATGCCCCCCCATTGCCGCAGCATCTTGAGGCGCGACAGCATCGGGAAGGTCTCGATCAGGGCGCGGACGGTTTCCTCGACATGGTGCCAGGATCCGCGCTGGGTGTAGTTGACAAAGCCGTCGGTGCCGCCGCCGATCACCATCTCGCCCTTGTCGGATTGCGACAGGTAGCCGTGGACGGTGTTGGCCATCACGACCACGTCCATGCAGGGCTTGATCGGCTCACTGACCAGCGCCTGCAGGGCAAGGCTTTCGATCGGCAGGCGGAAGCCCGCCATTTCCGCCAGCACCGAGGAAAGGCCCGCGACCACGATCGCCAGCCTGTCGCAGCCGATGGTCCCGCGCGTGGTGGTGACGCCGCGCACCTTCCCGCCGGTGCTGTCGATCCCCGTGACCTCGCAGTTCTGCAGGATGTGCATGCCCATGTTGGAACAGGCCCGCGCATAGCCCCAGGCCACGGCGTCGTGGCGCGCGGTGCCGCCGCGTTCCTGGTAAAGCCCGCCGAGGACCGGATAGCGCGGCCCCTCGATGTTCATGATCGGGACCAGCCGCTTGACCTCGGCCGCGTCGATCCAGCGGGTCGCCACGCCCTGCAGGTGGTTGGCGATGGCCGTGCGCTTGTATCCGCGCACCTCATGTTCGGTTTGCGCCAGCATGATCAACCCGCGCGGGCTGAACATCACGTTGTAGTTCAGATCCTGGCTGAGCGTCTCATAGAGTTGCAGCGACTTGTTGTAGATCGCCGCCGATGGGTCCTGCAGGTAGTTCGAGCGGATGATGGTCGTGTTGCGGCCCGTGTTGCCGCCGCCCAGCCAGCCCTTTTCCAGGATCGCGATGTCGGTGATGCCGAAGTTCTTGCCCAGGTAATAGGCCGTCGCCAGCCCGTGCCCGCCCGCGCCCACCACGATCACCTTGTAGCGGTCGCGCGGCTGGGGGCTGCCCCAGGCGCGGCCCCAGCCGCTGTGCAGGCTCATCGCCTGCCGGGCGATGGCAAAGACCGAATAGCGGCCCGAGCGGCGCTCAGGGGCGGGAGGGCGGGCAGAGGTCATCGTCATGGCGGCCTGCGTTTGGGGCGCGGCAAGAATTGCGCGGCGGCGCTGTCTTCGCAAGCCCTTCCGATGTCGCATCTGGGGGCCTGCGGCGTCCCGGCGCTTTCGCCTGTGCCGGAAAACCCCTATCTGGTCCGGCAAAGCAAAGAGGCGGCGATGTTCTGGATACTGACGGCGGCGATGACGGTCCTGGTGGCGGTGGCGATCCTGCGGCCGTTCATGGGACGGGCGCAGGCCGCGGCCGAACCGGCGGCGGCCTATGACCTGGGCGTCTACCGCGACCAGCTGCGCGAGGTGGACCGCGACATGAAGCGCGGCGTCCTGACCGGGGACGAGGCCGACCGGCTGAAGACCGAGATCGGCCGCAAGATCCTCGACGCCGACCGCGCCATGGCGAAGCCCGCAGCGCCCGCCTCGCGCAGCGTCCGGCCCTGGGTTGCCGCCGTTGTGCTGGCGCTGGTGGTTGCCGGCAGCGCCGCGATCTATGGGCGGCTCGGCAGTCCGGCGATGCCCGACCTGCCGCTGGCCGCGCGCATCGCCGCCTCGGACGAGCGGCTGGCCGCCCTTCCCTCTCAGGCCGAGGCCGAGGCGGCGGCGCCTGCGCAGTCCCCCCCGCAGGCCGACCCCGAATACCTGCGGCTGGTCGAACAGTTGCGCGAGGCCGTGTCGCGCCGCCCCGACGACCCGCAGGGCCTTGAGTTGCTGGCCCAGCACGAGGCCCGCCTGGGCAACATCGCCGCCGCCCGCGATGCGCAGCAGCGGCTGATCGCCATCCGCAGCACCGGGGCGCAGGCCCCCGACCACGTCCGCCTAGCCGCGCTGATGATCGAGGCGGCGGGCGGTTTTGTCTCGGCCGAGGCGCGCGCCGAGATCGAGACGGCGCTGCGGATCGACCCCGCCGACGGGCAGGCGCGCTATCTGGCCGGGCTGATGTATGCCCAGAACGACCGCCCCGACCTTGCCTTCGGCCTCTGGCGCGACCTGCTGGAAACCGGCCCGGCGGATGCCCCCTGGGTCGCGCCGATCCGGCAACTGATGCCGGAACTTTCATGGCTCGCGGGCGAGCCGAACTACCAGCCGCCGCCCATGGTGGGGTCTGACCTGCCCGGCCCGGATGCCGGGGCGATGGCCGCCGCCAGCGAGATGAGCCCCGAGGAACAGCAGCAGATGATCACCGGGATGGTCCGCAACCTCGAAGCGCGGCTGATGACCGACAGCGGCCCGCCGGCGGAATGGGCGCGGCTGATCACCTCGCTGGTCCGCATCGGCGAGGAAGCCCGCGCCCGCGAGATCCTGGCCCGCGCCCAGGCCATCTTCGGCGGCACCCCGCAGGCGATGGAGATCATCGACCGCGCCGCCGCCACTGTCGGCTTGGTCCCCGCCCCATGATCCGCGCCGCCATCGAGGATTTCGCAGCGAGCCTGCCCCCCAGCGGCGCCATCGCCGGGCTGGACCTTGGCACCAAGACCATCGGCGTCGCCGTCAGCGACGGGCTGCGGCAGGTGGCGACCCCGCTGACCGTGATCCGGCGGCAGAAGTTCACGCTGGACGCGGCAGAACTGCTGCGGATCGTGGATGAGCGCGGCCTTGTGGGCATCGTCCTGGGCCTGCCGCGCAACATGGACGGGACCGAAGGCCCCCGCGCCCAGTCCACCCGCGCCTTCGCCCGCAACCTCGAACGGCTGACACCCCTGCCCCTGTCCTTCTGGGACGAGCGCCTGTCCACCGTGGCCGCCGAACGCGCGCTGCTGGAGGCCGACGCCTCGCGCCGCAAGCGCGCCGAGGTCATCGACCAGGTGGCGGCGGGCTATATCCTGCAAGGGGCGCTGGACCGGCTGCGGTATCTGGCATGAGCGTTGCAAGCCCCTGCCGCAACATCTGCACGCTGGACCCCGCCACGCGGGTCTGCACCGCCTGCCTGCGGACGCTGGACGAGATCGCGCGCTGGGGCCGGATGACCGACGAGGAAAAGCGGGCGGTCCTGCGCCGGATCGCGGCCGCCTAGCGGAAAGGACGCCGCTGCAACAGCCTGCCGGTTTCCGCTTGATGTGCCTCCGTTGCCCTGTGGGCCGGACGTTCTGTGCCTCGGCGATGTTGTTGTTCTTCGCCCAAATATCCCGGGATGAATGGGGATGGGGACCCATTCATGGGCAGCGCCCCGCCTTTTCGCCACCTTGCAGGCGGCCTCGATCTTTGGCACGGCTCGGCCATGAACAATCCCGTCACGCACCAGGTCACCGCCGCCTATGACCGCCGCATTGCGGAAGGCGCTATCAAGGACGACGCGGCCCAGCGCATGGTGCTGCCCGCGCTGGACCGGCTGGTGGCGGCGCTGGGCCGGCCGCATCCGGCGGGCAAGCCCGGCGGCCTTCTCGGGCGCATCTTCGGGGCAAAGGCCAATCCGCCGCCGCCGGGGCCGGAACTCAAGGGCATCTACCTGTGGGGCGGCGTCGGGCGCGGCAAGTCGATGCTGATGGACCTTGTGATGGAGGTCGCGCCCCTGGCCGAGAAGCGCCGCGTCCATTTCCACGAGTTCATGCAGGAGGTGCAGGCCGGGCTGAACGAGGCCCGCGCCCGGGGCGAGCAGGATGTCGTCCGCCCGGTTGCGGAAGCAATCGCCGCCCGCACCCGGCTGTTCTGCTTTGACGAGATGCAGATCACCGACATTGCCGACGCGATGATCGTGGGGCGGCTGTTCCAGGTGCTGTTCGACCGCGGGGTGACGGTGGTCACGACCTCGAACCGGGAGCCCGAGGACTTATACAAGGACGGGCTGAACCGGCAGTTGTTCCTGCCCTTCATCGCCCTGATCCGGGAACGGATGCATGTCCTGCACTTGGAATCTCCGCGCGATCACCGGCAGGGGCGCAGCGCCTCGGGGCAGGTCTGGTTCACCCCGGCCGATGCCGCCGCGCGAGAGGCGCTGGACGAATCATGGGCCGAACTGACGAATGACGCCCGGCCTTCACCGCGCGACCTGCCGGTGAATGGCCGCAGCCTGACGATCCCCGCCGCATCCGGCCGCGTGGCCCGCGCAGGTTTCGAGGATCTCTGCGGCAACCCCCTCGGCCCGGCGGATTACCTGTCGATCGCCGCGGCGTTCGACACCCTGCTGATCGACGGCATCCCCACGCTCGGGCCGGCGAACCACGACCGCGCCAAGCGCTTCGTCACGCTGGTGGATGCGCTTTACGAGGCGAAGGTGCGGCTTTACGCCAGCGCCGCCGCCGAGCCCGAGGCGCTTTACCCCGACGGTCGCGGCGCCTTCGAGTTCGAGCGCACGGCGAGCCGGTTGCGCGAGATGCAGGGCGCGGACTGGGGAAGCGTTCCGGCCTCGTGATGTCCGGGCCGTCCGCCGGGGATGCGGCCGTGGCGCCGCCTCCGTGAGCCTGGCATGGGTATCTGGGCCAGAAAGAAGCCCCTTGGCCGGTTTCCTGATGGAAAGGCGGGGGTCAGGCGGACCTGTTCGCCGCGCGGGGACAGCCTGCGGGCGACGGCACAGTGCGCCAGTGAGATGACCGGAACCGTTCAGCCGTTCTCGCGCAGCACGCGGCCCGCGAGGTAAAGCGAGCCGCAGATCAGGATGCGCGCGCCCGGATGCTGGCGGGCGATCGCGGCGACGGCTGCGGATACATCGGGCGCGGTGTCGGCGGGGATGCCCAGGCTTTCCGCCATGTCGGCGGTCGTCCGGGCGGGCAGCGTCGCGGGCTCGCCTTCGATCGACACCGCCGTGAGGCTTTCGACCTGCGGCGCGAGCGGGCGCATGTAGCCTGCCACGTCCTTGGTGTTCAGCATCCCGCAGACCAGATGCACGGGCTTGCGCGGCATCGCCGCCAGCGTCGCCGCGACCGCCTCGCCCCCCGCCGGGTTGTGGCCGCCGTCGAGCCAGAGCTCGCAGGACCCCGCCGCTTGGACCAGCGGGCCGCGCGTCAGGCGCTGCATCCGGGCGGGCCATTCGACCTCTTTCATCGCCGCCGCGACCTCGGCCCGGCCCAGGCCCAGTTCGCGCAGGGCGGCGATGGCGGTGCCCGCGTTCCCGACCTGGTGCGGGCCCGGCAGCGCGGGCAGCGGCACATCCAGAAGCCCGCGTTCATCCTGATAGACCAGCGCATCCCCTTCGCGCGCGACGGTCCAGTGCTGGCCCGCGACCGACAATGGACAACCCCGGCGCGCGGCCGCGGCCTCGATCACCGCAAGCGCCTCGTCGGGCTGGCGGGCCACGATGCAAGGGACGCGGCGCTTGAGGATGCCCGCCTTCTCGCCCGCGATCTGCGAAAGCGTCTCGCCCAGGTATTGCGTGTGATCGACGCTGATGGGGGTGATGACACTCAGGCGCGGCGCATTGACCACGTTGGTGGCGTCCAGGCGCCCGCCAAGGCCCACTTCCAGCAGGGTGTAATCCGCAGGCACCCGCGAGAAGGCCAGGAAACCCGCCGCCGTCGTCACCTCGAAGAAGGTGATG
>NZ_JAUNPC010000134.1 GCF_030536915.1 Paracoccus sp. (in: a-proteobacteria) | reverse complement strand
CGATCCGCGGGCGCGAGGGGCGCGAAAAGATCGCCGGCGCGATCCTGCAGCAAACTCACGTTGCCCATGTGGACACCGACCGAATGGACTGCGGCAGGCGGTTCAGCCCGCCACAGACTCGACCAGAGCGCGCGATGCAGACGCAGAAAATAGGCCGTATCCTGCGACGGCGCGCAACTCACGCCTCGCGACCAGCGGCGCCCTTCGAAGTAGTTGACCGTGAGGCTGAACCGTGCGGCAACATAGCCTTCGCGCCGCAGACGGGCGGCGGATTTCTCGACCAGCCAGCGGCCGACCTGATAGGCTCGCCGGGCAGTTCGGTAATCGGGGGCGAGGACCTTGGAGTTGCCGAAGCCGCCACGGACGTTCGGTGTCAGGGGAATATCCATACCTTGCAACAGCCGCACGAACCGTTCGCCCTCGACCGAGCGCCAGATCAGGCGCGCATGGCGCGGATCGAGCCCACAAAGGGTTTCCACGTCATAGACCCCGGCGCGGTAGAGCCGCTGCTTCATCGCCCCCGAGATCCCCGGCAGATCATCAAGCGCGAGATGGGCAACAGCCGCAGGCATGTTTTCGGCCGAAAGCCAGCGAAATCCATCCGGCTTCTGCAACTTCCCGGCCAGCTTGGCGAGCAAGTGGTTCGGCCCGATCCCGGCAGAGAAGCGCAAACAGGCACCAACCTCGGCCGCGACAGCGGCCTTGAGGCGGGCGACCAGCTGCGCAGCTCCGTCCAGCGTGCGGGCTTCGCCCGATAGGGCGAGCTGGAACTCATCGACGCTGCGGATGTGTGTCAGCTCCGCATGGCGGTCCAGCACGTCCGCAACGGCCAGGTTGAACCTCACATAGAGCCGGTGGCGGGACGGCCGGAAAATGACCTCGGGGCAGAGACGGCGCGCGTCCTGGACGCGCGTTCCGGTTCTGATCCCGAACGCCTTGGCTTCATAGGAGGCAGCGACACAGGCCCCCGAGTTGGCATCAACGGCGGTGATCGCGACCGGGCGGCCACGTAGCCGAGGATCGAGCTGCTGTTCGACAGAGGCAAAAAAGCCATTCATGTCAATGTACAACACCCGGAACTCGCCCATGCTTCCGCGCCCGCCCTTGTGGAACTATAGGCCCTATGTTCTATTTTCGTTCCGATGGAACGCAAGCGTCAGCTCTCGAATGTGGCCTTTGGCGGAGCGTGGTCAGAACAGATCGCGGCACGCGAGGCGTTGGCCGCGTCTCTCGATCGGCTGCGCCATGCGGCAACTCATGCTGGAGCGTGTGATCCGCGCCGCGATCCTGCAGTGACCGAGGCGCTGATGCTGGCTTGCGAACGGCATCCTAAAGGGCCGCTTCTGAAAGCGGCCTGGAACAAGGGGACGGCCCTTGCAAATCCGGGGTTGCGGGTGGATGAGCTGACCCGGATCGCCAATCTTCTCGCGGATGCTTATCGCGACAGCGACTGATTTGCTGCGCAGCAAATGACGCAGCCTTGCATTTCCTGTCGCCGCAACCGCCTTGGCATATTCATTTGCAGCTCAGGCGTCAGAATCTTGATCCCGGCCGGAAGTCTTGCATCTGTCTATCCAGCACGCCTAATCAGACCGGCAATATCATTAATGGTTCAGATAGAAAGGGATTTCCTGTGAACGACCTCGACAACATGTCGCGTGAAGAACTTCTCGCGCTTCGCAAGAATGTGGAGAAGGCGCTCAGCGACTACGAGGAACGCCAGCGTCGCAAGGCGCTGGCGGCAGCAGAGGAAGTCGCGCGCAGCTTCGGATTGAAGCTGACCGACCTGGTCGGGAACGGCAAAGGCCGCAAGAGCGGCGCGAAAGGCGCCGCGTCCGGCACGGTCAAGTATGTCAACCCGGACAATCCCGACGAAACCTGGAGTGGCCGGGGGCGTCGGCCCGCATGGGTTCGGGCGGCGCTGGAAGCCGGGCGCAGTCTGGAAGATCTGGCCGCATAAGGCGGCTGTGAAGGTAGGACTGCCGCGCACTGCGCGGCTCCGCGCGAAGCGCAACGTCCCGGCCGCGCACGGGCGCAGCTCGTGGGGGGCCGGGACTAACCGGCCCTCCTCTCTGCCAATGAAGGCCCCGACGAGGCGGGAGCGGATTACCTTCGTCGCAGAAGGAAATTGAAGGCGTCAATCGCAAGCGCAGCCTGAGGGGTGGAAGGATCGAAGGGTCGATCTGCTAGCCGTCCTTTGCTATGTTTTATATGCTATCTGCTAGCTGATAATTCCTAATCATGCGTGATAGACCTAAGTGTGTTGCTTGGTGCGAGCCGCTCGGACGGCAGCACCAGTTGCCGGATGCGACGTGCAGTCCGGGCAACGGACGGTCAAGACGGGATGACGGTGTACAGTGAAGTCTGGCATGGTGCAGCCTCATACTCCGGTGTGGGGGTCTCGCCGGGGGCGGTGTGGCAGCGCCGCCCCCGGCATCACTCTCAGAAGCAGTCCGGCACCCAAGCGTCGATCTTGGCCTTCTTCTCGGCATCGATCTGCCACGCGGCCTGATAGTCGGCATCGCTGAACAGCTTTTCGAGCGACAGGGCCTTGGCGGCTTTCTTCTGCGCCTTGAAGGCCTTGAAGCCGGAGTCCTGCGGGTCGGTGCCGGTGAGGTCCAGCATGAGCGCGTCCAGATAGTCGGCGCTGACGCGGCTAAGGAAGTTCTCGGCGGTCGGCGTCCAGACTTTCCGCGGATCAGCCCCGGCCATGTCCTCGATGGCGGCAAAGAAGCCGTCGCGGATGCCCGGATAGGGCAGGGTGCGGGCGATCCCCTCCGTGATCGTTGCATTGCGGTGCTTCTTGCCCTTCTCGATGAAGGTGCGGAATGCGAGCAGCCGTTCGTCGTCGTCCAGCCAGCCGCTGCCGGTGCGCTCGGGGTCGGCAAGGCGGGGGTCGCCATCCAGCCCGTCCGTGACGCTCGGGTAGTTCCGGGCGGTCTCGGGGCGGATACCGAACACGCGGTCATTGCCGCTCTCGCCGGACAATCCGAAGGCCAGCAGGTCCAGCACCAGTTCCGGCTTCGCCAGCAGCGCGGCTTGCACCGCATGGAGCCGAACGGCTCGCATGTCCTCGACCAGAGCGCCGGAATAAGGTGATTTCGGCTTGCTGTCCTTGGCACCGCTGCCGATGGTGTGCCGGTTCTCCTGCATGACCCCGGCTTCAACGGCTGCGGCAGTATCCTCGGGCCTGACCAGCCCTTGATGCAGCCGCAGTTCGCCCTCGTTGCTCACATAGGCAATGATCCCGGCATGGGCTTTCTGCTCGTCGGTGAAACCGCCATCGAGGATCGCCTGCAGGGCGTCCAGTTCGGCCTGTCCGTCCTCGTCCAGAACCTCGGCCTCGGCCAGTTCTGCCAGTTCGTCAAACCGTTCGGCCTGTTCCTCCGTCAACTCGCCCTCGACCGGATAGACGCGCCCCAGTGCGGCAGTGGTCTGGTAGTCGATCCACGGCGCATCGACCGTCTCGACCCATTTCCAGCCTTCGGCGGCGGCTGCGGCCTCGGCCGTCAGCTTCTCCGCAAAGAGGCGGGCCAGCAGTTCACCGTCCTGCAACAGCGCCGTGTCTGCAAAGAGGTCAGCTGTCATGCGTCCGCCTGCGGCGCGGTAGGCATCGATCCCGACGAAGCGGGCGCGGCGGTCTCCTGCGGCATTGATCGCCTCGGGCTGCAAAAGCTGCTTGAGACGATGCTCGCTCATTTCGCGCCCTCTGGCCTGTTCCAGCACGGACAGGGCAAGGGCTTCGTCGTCCGCGACGGTGAACGCCTTGGCCGCGCCCAGAGTGATTTCGCCTGCTTTCAGCGCGTCCAGCACCGGGGCGGGCAGGGCGGCAAGGGCGAGGCGGCGATAGACATGGGCCTCGGTCGCGCCGAAGGTGCGGGCGATGGTCGGTACATCGGCGCCGCCGTCGCGCATCCGGCCATAGGCGCGGATTTCGTCGGCGGGGTGCAGGTCCTCGCGGGCAGTGTTCTCGACGGCAGCCCATGCGCGAGCGGTGGCCTCGTCAGGGGCCAGTCGGACCGGCACAAAGGCGAGTTCGGGCCGATGCGCGACAAGTTCGGGGTCGCGTTCGAGCGCCAGCCTGATCGCGCGCCAGCGGCGACCTCCGGCGAGGATACCGACCTTGCCTTGCGGGTCGCGCAGACCAGCGAGCGGCTGGATCAGGCCGATCATGGCGATGCTGTCGGCCAGGAGCGCGATGCCCTCGGGGTCGGCCTCCTGCCGGGGGTTCATGTCGGAAAGGTAAAGGTCGGACAGCGGCAGGGCCTCGATGCCGGGGGCCTCGATGGCGCGGGCGTCACGCGCGAAAGCGGTTACATTGGACATGGGTGATTTCCTTGATTGCGACGGTAGTTGTGGGTTATCGGTGCCCTGTCCCCTTTGGGGGCAGGGCGAGGGGCCTCAGACGGTCCCATGCTGAAGCAGGAAGGCGCGGCCGATCTTGGCGGAGAGTCCGCCCTTCCTGATGAGCGCCCATGCCTCGCGGCGGCGCTGATGGAGCCAGTGTTCCGGTATTTTCCTCACCTCCTTTCCGGTTGATTGCCGGG
>NZ_JAUNPC010000029.1:6033-32303 GCF_030536915.1 Paracoccus sp. (in: a-proteobacteria) | reverse complement strand
TGGTCGAGCATGACGAGGACGCCATCCGCCATGCCGACTATGTCTTCGACATGGGGCCGGGGGCCGGGGTGCATGGCGGCGAGGTCGTGGCCAAGGGCACGCCCGCCGAGATCGAGGCGAACCCCGACAGCCTGACCGGGCAGTATCTGTCGGGCGAGCGCGAGATCGGGATTCCGGCCGAGCGCCGCAAGGGCAACGGCAAGGCCGTGACCGTGGAAGGCGCAACGGGCAACAACCTCAAGGACGTGACGGTCGATTTCCCGCTGGGGCGCTTCGTCTGCATCACCGGGGTGTCTGGCGGCGGCAAGTCCACGCTGACGGTCGAGACGCTGTTCAAGACGGCCTCGATGCGGCTGAACGGCGCGCGGCAGACGCCCGCGCCCGCCCGCGCGGTCAAGGGGCTGGAGCATCTGGATAAGGTCATCGACATCGACCAGCGGCCCATCGGGCGCACTCCCCGGTCGAACCCCGCGACCTATACCGGCGCCTACACGCACATCCGCGACTGGTTCGCCCGCCTGCCCGAATCCAAGGCGCGCGGCTACGGCCCCGGCCGCTTTTCGTTCAACGTCAAGGGCGGCCGCTGCGAGGCCTGCCAGGGTGACGGCGTCATCAAGATCGAGATGCACTTCCTGCCCGACGTCTACGTCACCTGCGAGACCTGCAAGGGCAAGCGCTACAACCGCGAAACGCTGGAGGTCGAGTTCAAGGGCAAGTCCATCGCCGACGTGCTGGACATGACCATCGAGGACGCGCAGGAATTCTTCAAGGCGGTGCCCTCGATCCGGTCCAAGATGGACGCACTGGTCCAGGTGGGCCTCGGCTACGTCAAGGTCGGCCAGCAGGCCACGACGCTGTCGGGCGGCGAGGCGCAGCGGGTGAAGCTGGCAAAGGAACTGTCCCGAGCTTCAACCGGCAAGACGCTGTATATCCTTGATGAACCCACCACCGGCCTGCATTTCGACGACACTCGAAAGCTGCTGGAGGTGCTGCAGCGGCTGGTCGATCAGGGCAACACGGTGGTGGTGATCGAGCACAACCTCGACGTCATCAAGACTGCCGACTGGATCATCGACATCGGTCCCGAGGGCGGCGACGGCGGCGGGCGGATCGTGGCGCAAGGCACGCCCGAGGAGGTGGCGCAGGTCGCGCAAAGCTACACCGGCCACTACCTGGCGCCGATGCTGGAAGTGGCGGCGCGACGGCGCGCGGCCGCGCCCAAAGCCAGGCGCGCAAGGGTGTCTGCGGCCTGATGCCGCGGTGACGAGGGCGGGGGCAACCCTTCGGCTGCCGGTTCGTTCCCCTTGCGGGCGAACTGGCGAAGGAGGCTCTCATGTCCGACATCACATTCGACTTCTCGGGCCGCGTGGCGATCGTCACCGGCGCGGGCTCCGGGATCGGCAAGGCGATTGCCGTTGAACTGGCTGCGTCCGGCGCAGGTGTTGTTGTGGGCGACCTGAAGCAGGAGGTGGCCGACAAGGTGGCCGCCGAAATCGAGCAGGCGGGCGGCAAGGCTGTCGGCGTGTCCGGCGACGTGGCGGACCCGGCCAATGCCGAGGCGCTGGTGAAGGCCGCCGGAAGCCTGCCCGGAACGCTGGCGATGGCGGTGAACAACGCAGGCATCGGCGGGCCTCATGCGGATGCTGGGGACTATCCGCTGGACGACTGGAACAGGGTCATCGGCATCAACCTGAATGGCGTCCTCTACGGAATGCGGGCGCAGCTTGCGGCGATGGCCGGGGCGGGGACGAGGGGCAGCATCGTCAACATGGCCTCGATCCTCGGCAGCGTGGGGTTCGCCGGCTCCAGCGCCTATGTCGCGGCCAAGCACGGCGTCGTCGGCATGACGAAAAGCGCCGCCTGGGAATACGGACCACGCGGCATCCGCGTGAACGCGGTGGGGCCGGGCTTCATCCTGACGCCGCTGGTCGAATCCAGCATGGATGACGCGGCGCTGCAGGGACTGGCCGGGCGCCACGCCTTCGGCCGCCTCGGCACGCCCGAGGAGGTCTCGGCCCTGACGCTGTTCCTGCTGTCGGACCGGGCCAGTTTCATCACCGGCAGCTATCATCTCGTGGACGGCGGCTACACCGCCACCTGAGGGTGCCGCGAAAGCCGCGGGTTCCATTGACCCTTGGGGCGGGCAGGGCTAAATGAGGCTCAGCCAACCCACGCGGGCAAAAGCGCCCGCGTCGTCAGGGGAGCCCGCCTCTTGGACTATCTCGTATCCGAATACCTGCCCGTGCTGGTTTTCCTGGGCATGGCCTCGGCGCTGGCGATCATCCTCGTGCTCGCAGCCGCCATCATCGCCGTCCGCAACCCGGACCCCGAAAAGACCAGCGCCTATGAATGCGGCTTCAACGCTTTCGACGATGCGCGGATGAAGTTCGACGTCCGCTTCTACCTCGTCTCGATCCTGTTCATCATCTTCGACCTGGAGGTGGCCTTCCTGTTCCCCTGGGCGGTCAGCTTCGCCACGCTTTCGGACGTGGCCTTCTGGTCGATGATGGTCTTCCTGGCCGTCCTGACGATCGGCTTTGCCTATGAATGGCGGAAAGGGGCGCTGGAATGGGCGTGATGGACGAAACGCGCGGCGACGCGGGCGCGGCCGGGCAGACCGGCGCGAATCCCGGATCGCTGATCGGCACCGGCACGGGGCCGGCGCATCACGGGGCGCATCCCACCCATGCCAAGTCGGGCCTGATCTTTCCCGGCGGCGTCCAGACCGGCCCGAACACGGCCGGTCCCGACCGCGACGTGGCGACGCAGGCCCTGAACCGCGAATTGCAGGACAAGGGCTTCCTGCTGACCACGACGCAGGACATCATCGCCTGGGCGCGGAACGGCTCGCTTCACTGGATGACCTTCGGCCTGGCCTGCTGTGCCATCGAGATGATGCAGGTCTCGATGCCGCGCTATGACCTCGAACGCTTCGGCACCGCGCCGCGGGCATCCCCGCGCCAGTCGGACCTGATGATCGTGGCGGGCACGCTGACCAACAAGATGGCGCCGGCGCTGCGGAAGGTTTATGACCAGATGCCCGAGCCGCGCTATGTGATCTCGATGGGCTCCTGCGCGAATGGCGGCGGCTATTACCATTACAGCTATTCCGTCGTGCGCGGCTGCGACCGGATCGTGCCGGTGGACATCTACGTTCCCGGCTGCCCGCCCACGGCCGAGGCGCTGCTGTATGGCATCCTGCAGTTGCAGCGGAAGATCCGCCGCACCGCGACGCTGGTGAGGTAAGCGATGGCCGTCTATCCCGACCCCCAGGCGCTGGCCGAGCTGGGCGAGACCATCGCCGCCCGCCGCCCCAACGACGTGCTGGACCACGAGGTCGCGTTCGGCGAACTGAACCTGACCATCCACGCGAGTTCCATCGTCGGGCTGGTGCAGGCGCTGCGCGACGACCCGGCCTGCCGCTTCGGCACGCTGGTGGACATCACCGCCGTGGATTACCCGCAGCGCCCGGCGCGCTTCGACGTGGTGTGGCAATTCCTGTCGATGTACACCAACCAGCGCATCCGCCTGAAGGCCGCGATCCGCGAGGACGAGCTGGTGCCCTCGATCACCAGCGTCACCCCCGCCGCCGACTGGTTCGAGCGCGAGGTCTTCGACATGTTCGGCATCCTGTTCTCGGGGCACCCGGACCTGCGCCGCATCCTGACCGACTACGGCTTCAAGGGCTATCCGCTGCGCAAGGATTTCCCGACGACCGGCTATGTCGAGGTGCGTTACGACGACATCGAGAAGCGCGTCGTCTACGAGCCTGTCAGCCTGCCGCAGGAATACCGCAAGTTCGACTTCCTGTCCCCGTGGGAGGGCGCGAATTACGTCCTGCCGGGCGACGAGAAGGCCCCCGCCACCACCGGCGTGACGGCGGACGGCAAGAAGTGATGCGCGGGCGCCGGGACCATCGTCCCGGCGGACCGGCAGGGAAATTCGCCGGGCGGCTGGCCGACAGCCCCGCTCGCGTCGCAGCAAGAGGGTAGGCCGATGGACGGCGACATCCGCAGCAACACCTATGACGACGGCAGCTTCGATGTGCTGACCGGCGAACAGCGCATCCGCAACTTCAACATCAACTTCGGGCCGCAGCACCCGGCGGCGCACGGCGTCCTGCGCATGGTGATCGAGCTTGACGGCGAGATCGTCGAGCGTTGCGACCCCCATATCGGCCTGCTGCACCGCGGCACCGAGAAGCTGATGGAAGACCGGACCTACTTGCAGAACCTGCCCTATCTGGACCGGCTCGATTACACCTCGCCCATGTGCCAGGAACATGCCTGGTGCCTGGCGATCGAAAGGCTGACGGGCGTGGAAATCCCCCGCCGCGCCAGCCTGATCCGCGTTCTCTATTCCGAGATTACCCGCATCCTGAACCACCTGCTGAACGTCACGACCGGCGCGATGGACGTGGGCGCCCTGACCCCGCCGCTCTGGGGGTTCGAGGAACGCGAGAAGCTGATGATCTTCTACGAGCGGGCCAGTGGCGCGCGGCTGCACTCGGCCTATTTCCGGCCCGGCGGAGTCCATCAGGACCTGCCGCCGAAGCTGCTGGACGACATCGACGACTGGGCCGTGCAGTTCCCGTCCAAGGTCAACGACCTCGACACGCTGATCACCGAAAACCGCATCTTCAAGCAGCGCACCGTGGATATCGGCATTGCCACCGAGCAGGACGTGGTGGATCGCGGCTGGTCGGGGATCATGGCCCGCGGCTCGGGACTTGCCTGGGACCTGCGCCGCTCGCAGCCCTACGAATGCTATGACGAGTTCGACTTCGAGGTGCCGGTCGGCACCAATGGCGACTGCTATGACCGCTACCTGCTGCGGATGGAGGAAATGCGGCAATCGACCCGCATCATCCGGCAGGCCGTCGCCAAGCTGAAGGCCGAGCCTGCGGGCGACGTGCTGGCGCGCGGCAAGCTGACACCGCCCAAGCGCATCGACATGAAGCGCGACATGGAAAGCCTGATCCATCACTTCAAGCTGTATACCGAGGGCTTCAAGGTCCCGGCGGGCGAGGTTTATGCCGCCGTCGAGGCGCCCAAGGGCGAGTTCGGCGTCTATCTGGTCAGCGACGGCACCAACAAGCCCTACCGCGCCAAGCTGCGCGCGCCCGGCTTCCTGCATCTGCAGTCGATGGATTGGCTGGCGCGCGGCCACATGCTGTCCGACGTGACCGCGCTGATCGCCACCTCGGATGTCGTCTTCGGAGAGGTGGACCGTTGATCGCCCGTTCCGTCCTGTCCGCCTTGCCCGGAGTCTTCGCCTGATGCTGCGCCGCCTGTCCCCCGTCCAGCCCGCTACCTTCGAGTTCACGCCCGCGAACCTTGAATGGGCGCGGGCGCAGATGACGAAATACCCCGAAGGCCGCCAGCAATCCGCGGTGATCCCGCTGCTGTGGCGGGCGCAGGAACAGGAAGGCTGGGTGTCCCGCCCGGCCATCGAACATGTCGCCGACCTGTTGGGGTTGTCCTACATCCGCGTGCTGGAAGTCGCGACCTTCTACTTCATGTTCCAGCTTCAACCCGTTGGCCGGATTGCGAATATCCAGATCTGCGGCACCACTACCTGCATGATCTGCGGGGCCGACGACCTGATCCGCGTCTGCCGCGAGAAGATCGCGCCGACCCCGCATACCATTTCCGCCGACGGCAATTTCTCGTGGGAAGAGGTCGAGTGCCTCGGCGCCTGCACGAACGCGCCGATGGCGCAGATCGGCAAGGATTACTACGAGGACCTGACTGCCGAGAAGCTGTCCGAGCTGATCGACGCGCTGGCGGCGGGACAGGTGCCCGTGCCGGGGCCGCAGAACGGCCGCTTCTCCTCGGAACCGCTGGGCGGCCCGGTGGCACTGGCCTCGGCCGAGCGGGCCGAGAAGATGAACGCCTCGGCCACGCTGGCGGTGAAGCTGCGCGACACGGTCAAGCGGATCGACGGGACCGAAGCACCGATCCTGACGCCCTGGAAGCGGCCCGAGGAGGTCAGCGGCGACGCCGAGCATGATCCGACCCCCGGCGAGGGGCGCCCGGTCGACAAGACCGGCGTCACCGTGCAGGAAGCGCCGGGCACCTCGGCCGCCCGCCCGCCATCCAAGCGCGAGCCGGCCGGCCAGCCCGCCGACGCGAAGACCACTGATTGAGCTGACACCCACAGGGGGACCCGATGAGCACCTGCGCCCGCCAATGCTGGATCTTCGCCGCCCTCATGGGCGTGGTCGTGTTCGCCTTCGGGGCGGGCAGCGTCGGGACCGTTCCGGGGCTGTTTCTGGGGGTGGTGACGGCCGGCCTTCTGGGCGGGCTGCTGATCATCCTGTTCTGCCAAGGCGCCGACGACGTCGAGGAATGGGCGCGCCCGGTCGACAATGCCAAGGACCCCGATGTGCCCGGCGCCCGCTCGATCCGGCGCGACGGGGCGCCCGTGGCGCAGGTTCCGATCGCGCGGCCCCAGCGGCCCGAGGGGATGGATGGGGCGCCGCAGGGCGCTTCGGCCCAGGCAATGCAGGCCGTGACCTTCGGCACCGAGGGCTCGGGGCCGCAGGCCACGACCGACGCCAGCCGGCTGGCCCGCCGTGCAAAGGCCGCCGTTCTTGCGGAAGCGCCCGAAACGGCGCATTCCGGTGCTGTGGGGCAGGGTGAATCGACATGACGCCGGCGCGGCCCTCTGGCGATACCGCGCAGATGCGGCTGGCGGGCGGGGTCATTGCCGCGACCATGCTGCTGTGGCTTGCCGCCAACTGGGCGGGTCGGCGCTATGGCTGGCCTTCGGAATACGCCTTTCTCGCCGATCTGGCGGCGATCGGGGCACTGGTCTGGTCGCTGATGGTGACCTGGCGGATCTGGCGGCGGCGTGACGGCGCGCCGCGCGAACGATAGGACGACACACGCGATGCTGAGCGATCAGGACCGGATCTTCACCAACCTTTACGGGATGGGCGACCGCAGCCTCAGGGGCGCGCGGGCGCGGGGCCATTGGGACGGCACCGCCGGGATCATCGCCCGCGGCCGCGACGGGATCATCGACGAGATGAAGAAGTCCGGTCTGCGCGGGCGCGGCGGCGCGGGCTTCCCGACCGGCATGAAGTGGTCCTTCATGCCCAAGGAATCCGACGGGCGGCCATCCTACCTGGTCATCAACGGCGACGAATCCGAACCCGCGACCTGCAAGGACCGCGAGATCATGCGCCACGATCCGCATACGCTGATCGAGGGTGCGCTGATCGCGGGCTTCGCCATGGGCGCGCATGCGGCCTATATCTATATCCGCGGCGAGTTCGTCCGTGAGCGCGAGTCGCTGCAGGCCGCCATCGACGAATGCTATGACGCGGGCCTTCTGGGCCGGAACGCGGCGGGGTCGGGCTGGGACTTCGACCTGTTCCTGCACCATGGCGCCGGCGCCTATATCTGCGGCGAGGAAACCGCGCTGCTGGAAAGCCTGGAAGGCAAGAAGGGCATGCCCCGGATGAAGCCGCCCTTCCCGGCCGGCGCGGGGCTTTACGGCTGCCCCACCACGGTGAACAACGTGGAATCCATCGCCGTCGTCCCCACCATCCTGCGCCGCGGGGCCGAGTGGTTCGCGGGCTTCGGCCGCCCGAACAACGCGGGCGTCAAGCTGTTCGGCCTGACCGGGCACGTCAATATGCCCTGCGTGGTGGAAGAAGCCATGTCGATCCCGATGCGCGAGTTGATCGAGAAGCATGGGGGCGGCATCCGTGGCGGCTGGAAGAACCTCAAGGCGATCATCCCCGGCGGCGCATCCTGCCCCGTGATCCCCGCGCATCTGTGCGAGGACGCGATCATGGACTTCGACGGGATGCGCGAGCTGAAGTCGTCCTTCGGCACCGCCTGCATGATCGTGATGGACCAGTCCACCGACATCATCAAGGCGATCTGGCGGCTGTCCGCTTTCTTCAAGCATGAAAGCTGCGGGCAGTGCACGCCCTGCCGCGAGGGCACGGGCTGGATGATGCGGGTCATGGACCGGCTGGTGCGCGGCGAGGCCGAGGTCGAGGAAATCGACATGCTGCTGGACGTGACCAAGCAGGTCGAGGGCCATACGATCTGCGCCCTCGGCGATGCCGCGGCCTGGCCAATTCAAGGGCTTATCCGGCATTACCGCGAGGAAATCGAGGACCGCATCAAGGCCAAGCGCACCGGCCGGATGGGCGCGATGGCGGCGGAGTGAGGCGTGAAGGGTCAGATCCTCCATATCGACGCGCAGTCGGGCGACGGTGTGATCACCGGCGCCGACGGTCGCCGCTATGCCTTCGGCGAGGCTGACCTGCTGGGCAGCGGTCAGATCGCGCGCGCGGGCGTGCTGGTGGATTTCCAGCCGCAGGGCGATGCGGCGGTCGAGATCTATCCCGACCCCAATACCCCGGCCGCCTTTGCCTATGGCGACAAGAACAAGTTCATCGCCGGGCTGCTCGCGCTGTTCTTCGGCACATTTGGAATCCACAAGTTCTACCTCGGTTTCAACAAGGCCGGGCTGATCATGCTGGCCTGCACGCTGCTGGGCTGGGTGGTGTTCTTCCTGCCGACGATGATCGTGGGCGTGATCGCCTTCATCGAGGCGATCATCTACATGACCCGTTCGGACGAGCAGTTCCACGACACCTATGAAATCCGCCGGAAGGAGTGGTTCTGATGGCGGCCACGCGTCGGGATCACGCCTGCATGACCGCCTCGTGTGCGGCGGTTCGCGGGCTTCGTTCCTATGTTGCAGGCATCTGCAACAAGGGAAACGCCATGACCGGAAAGACAGTTGCCGCGCTGACCGCCGCGATGATGACGCTGGGGGCGCTGGCCACCCCCGCCGCCGCGCTGGAGCCGCTGAGCCAGGAACGCTACATCAACGACCGGCTGATCGCCGCGCGCATTGCCGACCGCATCCGCCGCGAATGCCCGACCCTAGGCGCGCGGATGATCTATGCCTACAGCCAGGCCCGCGCGCTGGAACGCTATGCGCTGGACAAGGGCTATTCGCGCGCGCAGGTGGACGCCTTTCTGGACAGCAAGGAAGACCGCAGGCGCATCTATGCCGTGGCCGAGGATTACATGGCCCGCAACGGCGTGAACAAGGGCGATCCCGAAAGCTACTGCCGCCTCGGCCGCCAGGAAATGGCGGGCGGGACCGTGACCGGCTCGCTGCTGGTGGCGAAATGAAGCAGGCGGTGCGCTGGATCGGGATCGGCATCACCGTGGCCGCCGCCGCGACGATGCTGCTGGCGGATGTGGCGCTTGCCGCATCCCCGGGTGCAGCCGTGCGGGCAGGGGGCTTGCAGGCGCCCATGCCGCATGACTTTTCCCTGACGCCGGGCCGGACGGCGGATGAACCCGTGGCTTATCGTCGCGCGGGCGAGCCGGTGACGACAATTGTCGACGCCGGGCCATGGACCGGGTATCAGCAGAAGACCTTTGTCCATCTGGACTGAGGCAAAGCGCAAGGCACGCAGATGAGCAATCTCCGCACCATCAAGATCGATGACCAGTTGATCGAGGTCGACCCGAACATGACCCTGCTGCAGGCCTGCGAGCAGGCCGGGATCGAGGTGCCGCGCTTCTGCTATCACGAACGCCTGTCGATCGCGGGCAACTGCCGGATGTGCCTGGTCGAGGTCGTGGGCGGCCCGCCCAAGCCCGCGGCCTCCTGCGCGATGCAGGTGCGCGACCTGCGCCCCGGACCCGAGGGCGCGCCGTCGGAAATCCGCACGAACTCGCCGATGGTCCGCAAGGCGCGCGAAGGGGTGATGGAGTTCCTGCTCATCAACCACCCGCTGGACTGCCCGATCTGCGACCAAGGCGGCGAATGCGACCTGCAGGACCAGGCGATGGCTTACGGCGTCGATTTCGGCCGCTACCGCGAGCCGAAGCGGGCGTCGGAGGATCTGGACCTCGGCCCGCTGGTCGAGACGCACATGACGCGCTGCATTTCCTGCACCCGCTGCGTGCGCTTCACGACCGAGGTCGCGGGGATCGAGCAGATGGGCCAGACCGGACGGGGCGAGGATGCCGAGATCACGTCCTATCTGGGGCTGACGCTGGATTCGAACCTGCAGGGCAATATCATCGACCTCTGCCCGGTGGGCGCGCTGGTCAACAAGCCCTATGCCTTCACCGCGCGGCCGTGGGAACTGCGCAAGACCGAATCCATCGACGTGATGGACGCTTTGGGGTCGTCGATCCGCATCGACACCAAGGGGCGCGAGGTCATGCGCATCCTGCCGCGCAACCATGACGGCGTGAACGAGGAATGGATCAGCGACAAGACCCGCTTCGTCTGGGACGGGCTGCGCCGCCAGCGGCTGGACAAGCCTTACCTGCGCGAGAACGGCCGGCTGCGTCCCGCAAGCTGGTCCGAGGCGCTTGAGGCCGCGGCCTCGGCGATGAAGGGCCGCAGGGTCGCCGGGCTGGTGGGCGATCTCGCCCCGGTCGAGGCCGTCTTCGCGCTGAAACAGCTTGTCGAGGGGTTGGGCGGCTCGGTCGAGTGCCGCACCGACGGGGCGCGGCTGCCGGCGGGCAACCGCGCAGGCTATGTCGGCACCGCCACGATCGAGGAGATCGACAGCTCCCGCCGCATCCTGCTGATCGGCACCAATCCGCGCGTCGAGGCTCCGGTCCTGAATGCCCGCATCCGCAAGGCCTGGACGCATGGGGCGCAGATCGCGCTGCTGGGCGAGGCCGCCGACCTGACCTATGACTACGCCCATCTGGGCACCGACCGGGACGCGCTGGCGGGTCTGCTGGACGAGGATCTGGCGAACACCGAGGGCACGCCCGGCATCGTCATCATCGGGCAGGGCGCGCTGCGCGAGGCGGACGGCGCGGCTGTCCTGGGCCACGCGATGCGGATCTGCGAGTTGGGGGACTGCAAGCTGCTGGTCCTGCACAGCGCCGCCGCCCGCGTGGGCGCGATGGACGTGGGGGCCGTGACCGAGGGCGGGCTGACCGCCGCCATCGAGGGGGCCGAGGTGATCTACAGCCTCGGCGCCGACGAGGTCGAGATCGCGCCGCGCGCCGAGGGCGGTCCCTTTGTCATCTACCAGGGCAGCCACGGCGACCGGGGTGCGCACCGCGCCGACCTGATCCTGCCCGCCGCCTGCTACACCGAGGAAAGCGGGCTGTTCGTCAACACCGAAGGGCGCCCGCAGCTTGCCATGCGCGCGAACTTCGCCCCCGGCGAGGCCAAGGAGAACTGGGCGATCCTGCGCGCCCTGTCGGCCGAACTGGGCCTGACCCAGCCGTGGAACAGCCTGGCCGAGCTTCGCCGCGCGCTGATCGAGACCGTGCCGCATCTGGCGCAGATCGACGAGGTGCCCGCCAATGCCTGGCAGCCGGCCGAACCCGGCCAGCTTGGCCGCGCGACTTTCCGCAACGCGGTGCGCGATTTCTACCTGACGAACCCGATCGCCCGGTCCTCGCCGCTGATGGCCGAGCTTTCAGCAATGGCAGCGGCACGCCGGGCACCGGCATTGGCAGCGGAGTAAATGATGCGGGCGCTCATCACGGGATTGATCGCGGCAGCCGGCATGGCCGGGCTGGCCGGCTGCGCAGCCAATACGGAAAGCCGGAACCTCGTTGCGCCGGGTTCCGCCGCAGAGGCCGGGGCCGAACGCGGCAAGGCTCAGCCCAGGCTCGGGCTGGCGCGGGTTTCGACCAAGTCGGGCGAGATCCTGATCCTCGAGCCTGACGGCTCGGTGACGCCCGTCGCTCTGGACAGCCCGGCAGGCCGCGACGCCTTCGAGGTCACGGAAGCCGATCTGGCCGCGCTGGAGGTCAACCTGGGTCTGGACCTGTCGGCGGCCGACATCGCGGGCTTCGATGTCGTGGCGCCCGAACGCCGCCGGATGCCGACCGCCCAGCAGAAGGCGCTGGAGGAATTTGCCGCCCGCACCCGCCCGGCGCTGCCCGACTTCCCTGACAGCTTCAAGGCGGAACCTGCGAATTTCATCGCCGTCCGGGTCGATCCCGTGCAGGGCGACCGCAAGAACGAGCTTGTCGAGGTGACGGCGAACCTCAAGGCCGGTGTGGACCCCGAGGTCGCTTTCGCTTATGCCACCTGCGCGCTGGCTGGCTGGGCCAAGACGAAGGGCAAGGACTACGGCCGGCATATCCGCACGCTGCAGAACCAGCGGAACGGCAAGCTGCTGACCGGCTCGGTCTTCACCCTGTCCGACAAGAAGCCCATGGGGCTGCGCGTGATGGAAACCGACCAGACCTTGCGGACCTGCAAGGACCGCGGCATTCCCGCCGCATGACGAGGGGGAAACGAACACATGGCTGAATTCTGGGCATCCCCCCTCGGGCACACGGTGATCCTGCTGGCGCAGGGTCTGGCGCTGATCGCCTTCGTGATGCTGTCGCTGGTCTGGCTGGTCTACGGCGACCGCAAGATCTGGGCCGCCGTCCAGTTGCGGCGCGGCCCGAACGTGGTCGGTCCCTGGGGTCTGTTCCAGACCTTCGCCGACGCGATCAAATACGTCCTCAAGGAAATCGTCGTCCCGTCGGGCGCGGACAAGTTCGTCTTCTTCCTTGCGCCCTTCCTGTCGATGATGCTGGCGCTGTTCGCCTTCGTGGCGATCCCCTTCGCGCCCGGCTGGGTGATGGCCGACCTCAACGTCGGCATCCTGTTCATCTTCGCCATCAGCTCGCTGCATGTCTATGGCGTCATCATGGGCGGCTGGGCCTCGAACTCGAAGTATCCCTTTCTCGCCTCGCTGCGTTCGGCGGCGCAGATGATCTCCTACGAGGTCAGCATGGGCCTCATCATCATCGGCGTCATCATTTCGGCCGGGTCGATGAACCTGTCGGCGATCGTCGAAAGCCAGCGGAGCGGCTGGGGGATGCTGAGCTGGTACTGGCTGCCGCATCTGCCGATGATGGTGCTGTTCTTCATCAGCGCCCTGGCTGAAACGAACCGTCCGCCCTTCGACCTGACCGAGGCGGAATCCGAACTCGTCGCGGGCCACATGGTCGAATATTCCTCGACCCCCTACCTGCTGTTCATGGCGGGCGAATACATCTCGATCTGGCTGATGTGCGCGCTGATGTCGCTGCTGTTCTTCGGCGGCTGGCTGTCGCCGATCCCCGGCCTGCCCGATGGCGCGCTGTGGATGTTCCTGAAGATGGTCTTCTGGTTCTTCATGATCGCCATGGTGAAGGCGATGGTGCCGCGCTATCGCTATGACCAGCTGATGCGGATCGGCTGGAAGGTGTTCCTGCCCCTGTCGCTGGGCTGGGTCGTCCTGATCGCCTTCCTTGCCCGCTTCCAGGTGTTCGACGGCTTCTGGGCGCGCTGGCACCATCTGGTGCCGATCGGCCAAACCGTTGTCGGAGGATAAGCCATGATCACGAATGAAATCGCGGTCGCCCTGCGCGACGCCACCGAAAACGACAAGGCCGAGTTCGCCCAGTTCCTGCTGGACGCCCTGGCGCCGCACGGGATCACGCCGGACGGCTCGGTCAAGCGCATCCTGGTGGGCGCGATGGACCGCTATGCCGCCCCCGAGGGCGGCGTGGAAGCAGTCGGAGAAACCCTGTAATGGCTGTCGATTTCGTCCGCGCGACCAAGTATTTTTTCATGTGGGACTTCATCAAGGGCTTCGGCCTTGCGATGAAATACTTCTTCGCGCCCAAGCCCACGATCAACTACCCGCATGAAAAAGGCCCGCTTTCGCCGCGCTTCCGGGGCGAGCATGCGCTGCGCCGCTATCCCAATGGCGAGGAACGCTGCATCGCCTGCAAGCTCTGCGAGGCGATCTGCCCGGCCCAGGCCATCACCATCGACGCCGAGCCGCGCGAGGATGGCTCGCGCCGCACCACGCGCTATGACATCGACATGACCAAGTGCATCTACTGCGGCTTCTGCCAGGAAGCCTGTCCGGTCGATGCCATCGTCGAGACGCCGAACTTCGAATTCGCCACGGAAACGCGCGAGGAACTGTTCTACGACAAGGCCCGGCTGCTCGCCAACGGCGAGCGGTGGGAAGCCGAAGTCGCCCGCAACCTTCAACTGGATGCGCCCTACAGATGAGCGACGGTTTCACCAAGCTGTTCCAGCAGATGCTGCAGTCCGGGCAGGAGATGGCGCAGGCCTTCAATCCCGCGCTGGAAAAATTCGACCCCCGCGCCTTTGAAAAGATGTTCCCCACCATGTCGGCCGACATGATGGAGATGTGGTTCGGCCGCACCTTCAACCGCGAGGGGCTGGACGCCAAGACCCGGCTGCTGCTGACCATCGGCGCGCTGACCGTGCAAGGCGCGATGGCCGAGCCGCAGTTGCGGCTTGCCGTGCGCCACGCCCGCGAATCCGGTGCCACCAAGCGCGAGATTGCCGAAACGATCTGGCAGATGAGCATGTTCGGCGGCCTGCCGGCGATGCAGAAGGCCCTGGAACTGGCGCAGTCCGTCTTTGCCGAGGAGGAGGACGCATCATGATGGCTTTCGCCTTCTACCTTTTCGCGATCTCGGTCTGCGTCGCGGGCTTCATGGTGGTGATCTCGCGCAACCCGGTCCATTCGGTGCTGTGGCTGATCCTCGCCTTCCTGTCCTCGGCGGGGCTGTTCGTGCTGCAGGGGGCCGAGTTCGTGGCGATGCTGCTGATCATCGTCTATGTGGGCGCGGTCGCGGTGCTGTTCCTCTTCGTGGTGATGATGCTCGACATCGACTTCGCCGCGCTGAAGGGGGAACTGGCGCGCTATCTGCCGCTCGCGCTGCTGATGGGGCTGGTGGTGCTGGCGCAGCTTGGCATCGCCTTCGGCGCCTGGGAAAGTGCGGGTGTGGCGGAAACGGCCCGTGTGGCACCCATCGTGGAAAACACGCTGAACACCCATGCGCTTGGCGGCATCCTTTACGATCGCTACCTGCTTCCCTTCCAGCTGGCCGGGCTGATCCTGCTGGTGGCCATGATCGGGGCCATCCTGCTGACCCTGCGCCACCGCCGCGACATCAAGCGCCAGGACGTGCTGCAGCAGATGTGGCGCGACCCGGCCAAGGCGATGCGGATGACCAATCCCAAGCCGGGGCAGGGGCTGCAATAAGGCGTCCGCCTGCATCCCCGATGCAGGCGGCCCATTTCGCGGCTCGCGTCTGTTCACTCGCGGCGGCGTGATCTAAACAGCGGCCAAGAGAGTCGCGCAAGAAGACCGGACCCACGAACC
Organism: Paracoccus sp. (in: a-proteobacteria); assembly: GCF_030536915.1. Taxonomy (GTDB): domain Bacteria; phylum Pseudomonadota; class Alphaproteobacteria; order Rhodobacterales; family Rhodobacteraceae; genus Paracoccus. The sequence continues at coordinate 17,140 of NZ_JAUNPC010000029.1, read as the reverse complement.
GGAAGGGACGAAGGCAGATGATCGGACTGACACATTATCTTGTCGTGGGGGCGATCCTGTTCGTCACCGGCGTGTTCGGCATCTTCGTGAACCGCAAGAACGTCATCGTCATCCTGATGTCGATCGAGCTGATCCTGCTGTCGGCGAACATCAACTTCATCGCCTTCTCGGCGCATCTGGGCGATCTCGCGGGGCAGGTCTTCACCATGTTCGTGCTGACGGTCGCCGCGGCCGAGGCGGCCATCGGCCTTGCCATCCTCGTGGTGTTCTTCCGCAACCGCGGCACCATCGAGGTCGAAGACGTCAACGTGATGAAGGGCTGAGGCGAGACAATGGAAAAGTTCATCCTTCTTGCCCCCCTGGTCGCGTCGGTCATCGCCGGCTTCGGCTGGCGGGTGATTTCGGAAAAGGGCGCGCAGGTCCTGACCACGGGCGTGCTGTTTCTGGCCGCCGCCTTCAGCTGGATCATCTTCCTCGGCTTCGACGGGCAGCCCTATTCGATCCACATGATGGACTGGATCGTCTCGGGCGATTTCGCCGCCACATGGACCATCCGCATCGACCGGCTGACCGCGATCATGCTGATCGTGGTGACGACCGTCTCGGCGCTCGTCCACCTTTATTCGATGGGCTACATGGCCCATGACGACAACTGGACCGAGGACGAGCCCTACCGGGCCCGTTTCTTCGCCTATCTGTCCTTCTTCACCTTCGCCATGCTGATGCTGGTGACGGCCGACAACCTGCTGCAGATGTTCTTCGGCTGGGAAGGCGTCGGCCTCGCGTCCTACCTGCTGATAGGCTTCTACTACAAGAAACCCAGCGCCAATGCCGCGGCGATGAAGGCCTTCATCGTCAACCGCGTGGGCGACTTCGGCTTCCTGCTGGGGATCTTCGGGCTGTGGTGGCTGACCGGCTCGGTCCGCTTCGACGAGATCTTCGCGCAGGTGCCGACCATCGCCACGACCGAGGTATCCTTCCTCTGGACCACCTGGAACGCCGCGAACCTGCTGGGCGTGCTGCTGTTCATCGGCGCGATGGGGAAATCGGCGCAGCTTGGCCTGCACACCTGGCTGCCCGACGCGATGGAGGGGCCGACGCCGGTGTCCGCCCTGATCCACGCCGCGACCATGGTGACGGCGGGGGTGTTCCTCGTCTGCCGGATGTCGCCGCTTTACGAATTCGCGCCCGAGGCCAAGCAGTTCATCGTCTTCATCGGCGCGGCCACGGCCTTCTTCGCGGCGACCGTGGGGCTGGTGCAGAACGACATCAAGCGCGTGATCGCCTATTCGACCTGCTCGCAGCTTGGCTACATGTTCGTGGCCGCAGGCGTCGGCGTCTATTCGGTGGCGATGTTCCACCTGCTCACCCACGCCTTCTTCAAGGCGATGCTGTTCCTTGGCGCGGGTTCCGTCATCCATGCGATGCACCATGAACAGGACATGCGGAACTATGGTGGGCTGCGGAAGAAGGTGCCCTATACCTTCTGGGCCATGCTGATCGGGACGCTGGCCATCACCGGCGTCGGCATCCCGCTGACCACCATAGGCTTTGCGGGCTTCCTGTCCAAGGACGCGGTGATCGAAAGCGCCTATGCCTCGGGCCAGGCCTATGCCTTCTGGCTGCTGGTCATCGCCGCCTGCTTCACCAGCTTCTATTCTTGGCGGCTGATGTTCCTCACCTTCTGGGGCGAGCCGCGCCCGCAGAAGGTCTGGGACCCCGCCATCAAGGAAGAAGAGGAAGTCCAGCCTTCCCCCGCGCATGGTCACGACGCGCATCATGACCACGATCCGATGCACGCGCATGAGCACGCCCATGAAAGCCCGCCCGTCATGCTGGTGCCGCTGGGCGTCCTGGCGGTCGGCGCGGTCTTCGCGGGGGTGGTCTGGTATGGCCCCTTCTTCGGCGACCATGACCGTGTATCGCAGTTCTTCCACATGCCGCATCACGCGGCAGGGGCCGAGCATGCCAGCGCCGATCCCGCCGATCACGTCGCGGCGCGGGGTGAGGCTGCGGCCCCGACGGCCCCGGCGGGCGAGGCGGTCGATCCTGCCGCCGCCGATCCGGCGACGGGTGCCACCAACCCCGAGGATGCCCCTGCCGATGCGGATGGCGAGACTGCCGTGGTCGCCGCCCCGGTCGGAGGCGCGATCTACATGCACCCCGACAACCACGTCATGGACGAGGCGCACCATTCGCCGGTCTGGGTGAAGGTCTCACCCTTTGTCGCCATGCTGATCGGCCTCGGGCTGGCTTACGCGATGTATATCCGCAACCCCGCCGCCCCCGCGCGGCTGGCCGCAACGCAGCGGCCGCTTTACCGCTTCCTGCTGAACAAGTGGTATTTCGACGAGCTGTATGACTGGGTCTTCGTCCGCCCCGCGCAATGGATCGGCCGCGCGCTGTGGAAGGGCGGCGACCAGCGCACTATTGACGGCACAATCAACGGCATCGCCATGGGCCTGATCCCGCGCCTGACCCGTTTCGCCGGTCGCGTCCAGTCCGGCTATCTCTTCCACTACGCCTTCGGGATGGTGCTGGGCCTCGTCGCCCTGCTGCTCTGGGTGACGGCGCGGAGCATGAACTGACATGACGACCTATCCGCTTCTTTCGATCATCACCTTCCTGCCGATCGTCGCGGGCCTGATCCTCGCGCTGTTCCTGCGCGGCAATGACGAGGCCGCGGGGCGCAATGCCCGGTGGCTGGCGCTGGTCGCCACCGTCGCGACCTTCGCGGTCTCCTGCGTGGTGCTGGCGGGCTTCGACCCGCAGAACACCGGCTTCCAGTTCGTCGAGGACCAGCCCTGGATCATGGGGCTGCGCTACAAGCTGGGCGTGGACGGCATCTCGATCCTCTTCGTGATGCTGACGACCTTCCTGATGCCGCTGGTGATCCTGTCCACCTGGGAGATGACGGACCGCGCCAAGGACTACATGATCGCCTTCCTGGTGCTGGAAGGGCTGATGATCGGCGTCTTCGTGGCGCTGGATCTGGTGCTGTTCTACCTGTTCTTCGAGGCCGGGCTGATCCCGATGTTCCTGATCATCGGGATCTGGGGCGGCAAGGATCGCATCTACGCGGCCTTCAAGTTCTTCCTTTATACCTTCCTCGGCTCGGTGCTGATGCTGGTCGCGATGATCGTGATGTACCGCGTCTCGGGCACCACCGACATCCCGACGCTGCTGGGCTTCGACTTCCCGTCGGAACCGATGCAGGTCATGGGCATCTCGGTCGCGACCGGGCTGCAGATGCTGCTGTTCCTGTGCTTCCTCGCCTCCTTTGCGGTGAAGCTGCCGATGTGGCCCGTCCACACTTGGCTGCCCGACGCCCACGTGCAGGCGCCGACGGCGGCCTCGGTCCTGCTGGCGGCGGTGCTGCTGAAGATGGGCGGCTACGGCTTCCTGCGCTTCAGCCTGCCGATGTTCCCCGAGGCTTCCAATGCGGCGCAGCCGTTCATCTTCTGGCTGTCGGCCATCGCCATCGTCTATACCTCGCTGGTCGCCCTGGCGCAGAGCGACATGAAGAAGCTGATCGCCTATTCCTCGGTCGCGCACATGGGCTATGTCACGCTGGGCACCTTCGCGGCGAACCAGCAGGGGGTCGATGGCGCGATCTTCCAGATGCTGTCGCACGGCTTCATCTCGGGCGCGCTGTTCCTTCTGGTCGGCGTGATCTACGACCGGATGCACACGCGCGAGATTGATGCCTATGGCGGGCTGGTGAACCGGATGCCGCTTTACGCGCTGATCTTCCTGTTCTTCACCATGGCCAACGTCGGCCTGCCCGGCACCTCGGGCTTCGTGGGCGAGTTCCTGACGCTGCTCGGCACCTTCCATGTCAACACCTGGGTGGCGCTCGTCGCGACCTCGGGCGTCATCTTCTCGGCGGGTTATGCGTTGTGGCTTTACCGCCGCGTCACGCTGGGTTCGCTGGTCAGGGAAAGCCTGCAAGGCATCAGCGACATGACCCCGCGCGAACGGTGGATCTTCGTGCCGCTGATCGCCATGACGATCCTGCTGGGCGTCTATCCGCGGGCCGTCACCGACATCACCGGCCCCTCCGTGGCCGCGCTGCTCAATGACTATCACGCCAGCCTGCCTGCCGCCGACGACGCGACGCAAGTCGCCGCCGCGCCCGTGGCCGGACACTAAGGGGCACCCGCCATGACGTCTCTCGACTTTAACACCCTCATGCCCGAGGCGGCGCTGGCCCTGTTCTCGCTGGTGGCGCTGATGTTCGGCGCGTTCTTCGGCAAGGACCGCGTGGCCGTCCCGGTGCTGTGGCTGTCGGTCATCGCCCTGCTGGTCGCCGCCTTCGCCATCGGCTGGGGCGGGCGCACGGACTCGCAGGCCTTCTTCGGGATGTTCATCGACGACGCCTTCGCGCGCTTCGCCAAGGTGCTGATGCTGCTGGGCGCCGCCGCCGTGCTGGCGATGAGCGCCTCGTACCTCGCCCGAAACGGGTTGATGCGTTTCGAGCTGCCGATCCTGGTGGTGCTGGCCGTCATCGGCATGATGGTCATGGTCTCTGCCGGCGACCTGCTGACGCTCTACATGGGGCTGGAACTTCAGTCGTTGGCGCTTTACGTCGTGGCCGCGCTGCGCCGCGAAAGCGTGAAGTCCTCCGAAGCCGGGCTGAAATATTTCGTCCTCGGCTCGCTCAGTTCGGGGATGCTGCTTTACGGCGCGGCGCTGGTTTACGGCTATTCGGGGACGACCAACCTTGCCGGCATCATGCAGGCGGTGGGTGGCGAGGATCTGTCGCTTGGCCTGCTCTTTGGCTTGGTGTTCCTGCTGGTGGCGCTGGCCTTCAAGGTCTCGGCGGTGCCCTTCCACATGTGGACGCCCGATGTCTATGAAGGCTCGCCCACGCCGGTGACGGCCTTCTTCGCGACCGCCCCCAAGGTCGCCGCGATGGCGATGATCGCGCGGCTGATGTGGGGCGCCTTCGGCAGCGTGCCCGCCGAATGGACGCAGGTGCTGGCCGTGATGGCGGTGCTGTCGATGTTCCTCGGCTCCATCGCCGGGATCGGGCAGCGCGACATCAAGCGGCTGATGGCCTATTCCTCGATCGCCCATGTGGGCTTCGCGCTGATCGGGCTGGCCGCGGGGACCGTCTATGGCGTCCAGACGATGCTGATCTACATGGCGATCTATGTCGTGATGAACGTCGGCACCTTTGCCTTCATCCTGTCGATGGAACGCGACGGCCGCCCCGTCACCGCGATCGACGACCTGAACCTGCTGGCGCGGTCCGAACCGCTGAAGGCGCTGGCCATGGCCGTGCTGCTGTTCAGCCTGACAGGCGTGCCGCCGATGCTGGGCTTCTTCGCCAAGTTCGGCGTGCTCAAGGCGGCGGTGGATGCAAATATGGGCTGGCTGGCGCTGCTGGGCGTCATCGCCTCGGTGATCGGCGCCTATTATTACCTGCGGATGGTTTATTACATCTACTTCGGCAGCCAGCGCGAGGTGCCGGTGGAAACCCGCATGGGCGGGGTCCAGTGGCTGGCGCTGATGGGGTCGGCGGCGGTCATGATCCTCGGTGCCTTCACCATGCTGGGCACCGAGGCTGCGGCCGAGCGCGCGGCGGCCTCGCTGGTGACGGTGAATATGGCGGTGGCCGATCCGGTCGCCGTCGCGACGGCCGCCGTTGACTGAGCCGCCCCGTCCGGCGGACTGGCCCGAGGGCGTGGCGCGCCACGTCCTTGCGCGGACCGAAAGCACCAATGCCGAGGCGCTGCGTCTTGCCCCTGGCCTCAGCGGTCCGGGCTGGATCATGACCCGGCAACAGACCGCAGGGCGGGGTCGCCGCGGGCGAAGCTGGTCGATGCCAAAGGGCAACTTCGCGGCGACGCTGGCGCTGCGGCCCCAAGGCTCTCCGGCTGATGTGTCGCTATACAGCTTCGTCGCGGCGCTTGCGCTGCACGAGGCGCTGGCGGCGGTCTGCGGCCCCTCGGCGCGGCTGGCGATCAAGTGGCCGAACGACGTTCTGCTGAACGGCGGCAAGGTCGCTGGCATCCTGCTGGAAAGCGCGGGGCAGGGTGGGACGGTCTCGGCGCTGGCCGTCGGAATCGGCGTCAACCTCGCCGCTGCACCGGAACCCGAGGCCATCGAGGCAGGCGCGGTTCGTCCGGTCTCGGTGCTGGGTGAAACCGGCCATGCCGTCAGCCCGGATGATTTCCTCGACCTGCTCGCGCCAGCCTTTGACCGCTGGCAGCGCCAGTTGACGACCTGGGGCTTCGCCCCGATCCGCACCGCATGGACCGCCCGCGCCGCCCGGCTGGGCGAAACCATGACCGCCCGAACCGGCACGACCGCCCGCACCGGCCGCTTCGAGGGCATCGACGAGACCGGCGCGCTGGTCATGACCACCGCCGCAGGGCGCGAGGTCATCCCCGCCGCCGACGTCTTCTTCCACGAGGATGCCTGATGCTTCTGTGCATCGACACCGGCAACACCAACACGCTGTTCTCGATCTGGGATGGCGAGCGGTTCATCAGCCATTGGCGCATCGCCACCGACCACCGCCGCACCGCCGACGAATATTTCGTCTGGCTGCGCTCGCTGATGTCGCTGAGCAGGCTGGAGGTCGAGGTCGACGCCTGCATCATCAGCTCGACCGTGCCCCGGGTGGTCTTCAACCTGCGCGTCCTCTGCAACCGTTATTTCGACACGAGGCCCCTGGTCGTGGGCAAGCCCGACTGCCTGCTGCCCGCGCCGCCGCGCGTCGATCCCGGCACCGTCGTCGGCCCCGACCGGATCGTGAACACCTGGGCGGCCTTCGATCGCTATGGCGCCGACCTCGTGGTGGTGGATTTCGGCACCGCCACGACCTTCGACGTGGTGGATACCGACGGCGCCTATGTGGGCGGCGTGATCTCTCCGGGCGTGAACCTGTCGCTTGAGGCGCTGCACATGGGCGCGGCCTCGCTGCCGCATGTCGATGTCACCAAGCCCCAGCAGGTCATCGGCACCAACACCGTGGAATGCATCCAGTCCGGCGTCTTCTGGGGCTATGCGGGCCTTGTGCGCGAGATTTGCGCCCGCATCGCCGTCGAGCGTGGCCGTCCGATGAAGATCATTGCAACCGGCGGGCTTGCCGCGCTGTTCGACCAGATCGAGGAGCTGTTCGACACCTGGGACGACGATCTGACCATGCACGGGCTTCGGCTCATCAACGACTACAACAAGGAGATGGGCAATGTCTGAGCGCCTGATCTATCTGCCGCTGGGCGGCGCGGGCGAAATCGGCATGAACGCCTATGTCTACGGCTACGGCCAGCCGGGACGGGAACGCCTGATCCTCGTGGACTTGGGCGTGACCTTCGGCGACATGGACAGCGCGCCGGGCATCGACCTGATCATGCCCGATGTCCGCTGGCTGGAAGACAACCGCGACCGGCTTGAGGCGATCTTCATCACCCACGGGCACGAGGATCACGTCGGCGCGCTCGGCCTCTTGTGGAACCGCCTGCGCGCGCCGGTCTATGCCCGCCGCTTTACCGGCACGCTCGCCCGCATGAAGATGGATGAGGCGGGCCAGCCCCTCGACAAGCTGCGCATCGTCGAACCGCGCCCCGAGGTGGTCGAGGCTGGTCCCTTCCGCGTCCAGTTCGTCCCCGTGAGCCACTCGATCCCCGAAAGCGCGGCCCTCATCATCGACACGCCCGCGGGCCGCATCGTCCATTCCGGCGACTTCAAGCTGGACGGCACCCCTGTTGTGGGCGAGGCCTTCGACCCCATCAAGTGGCACGAGATCGCGGGCGAAACCCCGATCACGGCGCTGATGTGCGATTCGACCAACGTCTTCAGCACCCACCCGGGCCGGTCCGAGGCCGTGCTGGCCAACCCGCTGCTCGACTGGGTCATGGCGCAGAAGCAGATGGTGGTGGCGACGACCTTCGCGTCGAACGTGGCGCGGCTGAAGACGCTGGCCAATGCCGGGATGGCTGCGGGCCGCCGGATCTGCCTGCTGGGCCGGGCGATGCGCAAGATGACGACGGCTGCGGTCGAGACGGGCATCCTGCGGGACTTCCCCGCCGTGATCGGCCCCGAGGAAGCCGCCGACCTGCCCCGCGACAAGGTGCTGCTGATCGTCACCGGCAGCCAGGGCGAACGCCGCGCCGCATCGATGCAGCTCTCGATGGGCAAGTATCTGGGCCTCCAGTTGAAAGAGGGCGACAGCTTCCTGTTCTCCAGCCGGACCATCCCCGGCAACGAGCGCCCCGTGGGCCGCATCCAGAACAACCTCAGCCGTCTGGGGGTAAACGTCTTCGATGCCGACTCGGGGCTTTACCACGTCTCGGGCCATGCCAACCGCCCGGATCTCGAGGCGGTGCATGATCTGCTCAAGCCCCGCATGGTGATCCCGATGCATGGCGAGCACATGCACCTGCGGGAACATGCGAAGCTCGCCCGCGCCAAGGGGCTGATCTCGGAAATCGTGACCAACGGGACGATGATCGACCTTGCGGGCGATGCGCCGCGCGTCGTGGACGATGTCGAGACCGGCCGCATCTATCTTGACGGGAATGTGCTGATCGGGGCGATGGACGGCGTGGTGCGCGACCGCATCCGCATGGCGCTGAACGGTCATGCGACGGTGTCGGTGATCGTGGACGAGAATGACGAGGTCCTGCCCGACGCCTGGGTGGAAACCATGGGCCTGCCCGCGCAGGGCCGCGCCGGCGTCCCGCTGGCCGACCGCATCGAAAGCGAGCTGGCCGATTATCTCGACCGCGTGGACGATGCGACGGTGATGAACGACAAGAAGCTGGACGAGGGCGTGCGCCGCATCACCCGCCAGGTCTCGATGGAGGAGATCGGAAAGAAGCCCGAGGTCAAGGTCATCATCAGCCGCCTCGCCGCCGACTGAGCGCAGGGCGCCGCAGCCGGGCGCCCTGACCTTCTTCTTCGGAAAAAATATCCTGGGGGCGCGCGCAGCGCGGCGGGGGCGGCGCCCCCGTCCGGCCTTGCCGCTTGACCTTCCGCCGCCGCCTTGGCATCGCCCGCGCATGAGCGACTTCGACCCCACCCCCACGCACCGCAACTTCTACGGCCGTCGCCACGGCAAGACCCTGCGACAGAGCCAGAAGGGCTACCTGTCCAAAGACCTCGGCCACCTGCGTCCGCGCGGGATCACGGTCGAGGAGAACCCCGGCCGCACTCCCATCGACCCCGCGGCGATCTTCGGCGACAACCGCCCGGTCTGGCTGGAAATCGGCTTCGGCGGCGGCGAGCATATGGTCGCCATGGCGGCCCGCTATCCGCAGATCGGCATCATCGGCTGCGAACCCTTCATCAACGGCGTCGCCATGCTGCTGGGCAAGATCCGCGCGGCGGGTGTCTCGAATCTCAGCGTCCATCCGGGCGACGCCCGCGACCTGATGGATGTGCTGCCCGACGGGTCCATCGCCAGGGCCTTCCTCAACTACCCTGACCCATGGCCCAAGGCCCGCCACCACCGCCGCCGCTTCGTCACGCCCGAGCACCTGATCCCCCTGCACCGCGTCATGGCGCCGGGCGCCGAGTTCCGGGTCGGGACCGACATCCCCGACTACATGCGCCAGACGCTGGAGGAAGTGCCAAAGGCGGGCTTCACCCTGATCCACGAGGGGCCGGGACCTTGGGACGACTGGCATTCCACCCGCTACGAGCAGAAGGCCCTGCGCGAGGGGCGGGTGCCGCATTACGCGACCTTCCGGCGCTGATATTTCCGGACGGATGATGGCAGGGCCGCGCGGCCCGCGCTAAGGTCGCGCCCGAATGAAGGAGAGCCCCATGTCGCACAGCGCCGAACCCCTGCCGATGTCCGCCCGCCGCTCGGGTCCGCTGCGTGGCGAGGCGCTGGTGCCCGGCGACAAGTCGGTCAGTCACCGGGCGCTGATCCTCGCCGCCCTGACCGTGGGCGAGACGCGGATCACCGGGCTTCTGGAAGGGCAGGACGTTCTGGATACCGCGACGGCGATGCAGGCCTTCGGCGCCGACGTGCAGCGGGTAGGCGAGGGCGAGTGGGTCGTCCACGGCGTCGGCACCGGCGGCTTTGCCGAGCCCGAGGGCGTGATCGACTGCGGCAACTCGGGCACCGGTGTTCGGCTCATCATGGGGGCGATGGCGACGACGCCCATCGCCGCGACCTTCACCGGCGACCCGAGCCTGTCGCGCCGTCCCATGCGGCGGATCACGGACCCGCTGGAACTGTTCGGGGCGCAGGTCACGGCGCGCGAAGGCGGGCTTCTGCCGCTGACGATCCGGGGAGCAACCGACCCGGTGCCGGTGATCTACCGCACCCCCGTCGCCAGCGCCCAGATCAAGTCGGCCGTGCTGCTGGCCGGCCTCAACGCGCCGGGGCAGACCGTGGTGATCGAGGCTGAACCGACCCGCGACCATACCGAGCGGATGCTGGCGGGTTTCGGCGCCACCGTCACGACCGAAGTGACCGAGGAAGGCCGGGTCATCACCCTCACCGGCCGCCCCGAACTGCGCCCCTGCACGGTCGCCGTGCCGCGTGACCCAAGCTCGGCCGCCTTCCCGGTCGCTGCGGCGCTGGTCGTGCCGGGATCGGAAATCCGCGTGCCCGGCGTCAGCCGCAACCCGACCCGCGATGGGCTTTACATCACGCTGGAGGAAATGGGCGCCGACCTCACCTGGGAAAACCAGCGCGAGGAAGGCGGAGAGCCGGTCGCCGACCTGATCGTGCGGCACGGTCCCCTGCACGGTGTCACCGTTCCCGCCGAGCGCGCCGCCAGCATGATCGACGAGTTCCCGATCCTGTCGGTCATTGCCGCCTTCACGGAAGGAACGACCGTGATGAATGGCGTGGCCGAGTTGCGCGTCAAGGAAAGCGATCGCATCGACGCCATGGCGCGGGGACTTGAGGCGAACGGCGCCCGCCTTGAGGAAACCCGCGACAGCCTGACTGTCCACGGCACCGGCGGCCTAGCCGGAGGGGCGACCTGCGCCACCCATCTGGACCACCGCATCGCCATGTCCTTCCTCGTCGCGGGGCTTGCCTCGGACCAGCCGATCGCCGTGGACGACGCAGGCCCGATCGCGACCAGCTTCCCGGATTTCCTGCCGCTGATGACGCGGTTGGGCGGGAAGATCG
>NZ_JAUNPC010000029.1:0-5933 GCF_030536915.1 Paracoccus sp. (in: a-proteobacteria) | reverse complement strand
GCGACCAGCTTCCCGGATTTCCTGCCGCTGATGACGCGGTTGGGCGGGAAGATCGGCTGACTGATCGCCTGTGCCGATCCCGGCGCGGGGCATCCAGCCAGCGGTGCCTCCTTTGGCGCAACGACCTGCGAAGGCAGGCGCAGACTTGGCCTCGGCCGTCTGAACGCGCATGGGCGCAGGTGACGCGCCTGCGATTGCCGTGCCGCCAACCCCCACAGGGGGCGGGCCGCCAAGGGGCGGCAAGCCGGCCGGCGACCTTCGATCTAAGCCTTGGCCATGTGACCGCCCCGGCTCAGCGCCTCGCGGATCTCGTCCAGCACGGCGGGGTCATCGATGGTGGCGGGCATCTTGAACTCCTCGCCATCGGCGATCTTGGCCATGGTCGCCCGCAGGATCTTGCCCGAACGGGTCTTGGGCAGCCGGTCCACGACGACCGTGTCCTTGAAGGCCGCCACCGGGCCGATGCGGTCACGCACCATCTTCACCACCTCGCGCCCGATCTGCTCGGGCGTCGTGTCCACGCCCTTCTTGAGGCACAGGAACCCCAGCGGGGTCTGGCCCTTCAGCGCATCCGCCACCCCGATCACCGCGCATTCGGCGACGGCGGGGTGAGAGGCCAGCACTTCCTCCATCGCGCCGGTGGACAGGCGGTGGCCCGCGACGTTGATGACGTCGTCGGTGCGGGCCATGATATAGAGGTATCCGTCCTCGTCGATATAGCCCGCGTCGCCGGTTTCGTAATAGCCGGGGAAGGCGGTCAGGTAGGACTTGCGGAAGCGGTCCTCGGCGTTCCACAGCGTCGGCAGCGTGCCGGGGGGCAGGGGCAGCTTGACCGTGACCGCGCCCAGCGTGCCGGGGGGCACCGGGTGGCCCGCCTCGTCCAGGATCTGCACGTCAAAGCCCGGCATGGCGACCGAGGGGCTGCCGTGCTTGACCGGCAAAGTCTCGATCCCGAAGGGGTTGGCGGCGATGGCCCAGCCGGTTTCCGTCTGCCACCAGTGGTCGATGACCGGCACGTTGAGGTTCTGTTCCACCCATTGCACCGTATCGGGGTCGGCCCTTTCGCCCGCCAGGAACACGGCCTTCAGCGATTTCAGGCTGTAGTCGCGCATATAGACGCAGGCCGGGTCCTCGCGCTTGACCGCGCGGATGGCGGTGGGCGCGGTGAAGAAGACCTTGACCTTGTGGTTCTGAATGATGCGGCCGAAGATGCCGGGGTCGGGGGTGCCCACGGGCTTGCCCTCGAAGACGATGGTGGTGGCACCGGCCAGCAGGGGGCCGTAGCAGATGTAGCTGTGGCCCACGACCCAGCCCACGTCGGACGCGGCCCAGAAGACATCGCCCGCGTCGATGCCGTAGATGTTCTTCATCGTCCAGTTCAGTGCGACGATATGGCCCGCCGTGTGGCGCACCACGCCCTTGGGCTGGCCGGTCGTGCCCGAGGTGTACAGGATGTAATGCGGATGGTTGCCCTCGACCGGGACGCATTTGGCGGGTTCGACGCCATACTGGAAGCTGTGCCAGGCATAGTCGCGGCCCTCGATGAGTTCCGCGACCTCCTGCTCGCGCTGGAAGATCACGCAGAACTCGGGCTTGTGCTTGGCCTCATCGATCGCGCGGTCGAGCAGCGGCTTGTAATGGACGACACGGCCCGGCTCCAGCCCGCAGGAGGCGGCGATGATCGCCTTGGGGGTGCAATCGTCGATGCGGACGGCCAGCTCATGCGCGGCGAAGCCGCCGAAGACGACGGAATGGATGGCGCCAAGACGCGAGCAGGCCAGCATCGCCTCCAAAGCCTCGGGCACCATCGGCATGTAGATGATGACGCGATCGCCCTTCTGGACGCCCTTGTCGCGCAGCGCCCCGGCAAGGCGCGCCACGCGGTCGCGCAGGTCGCGGTAGGTGATGCCGCGATAGGTGTAGGTGATCGGGCTGTCGTGGATGATGGCCAACTGGTCGCCGCGCCCGGCCTCGACATGGCGGTCCACGGCGTTCCAGCAGGCGTTGACCTTTGCGTCGGCAAACCATTCGCCGACCGGGCCCTGGTCGAAATGGGCGCGGCTGGGCGGCTCGATCCAGTCGATGCCCTTGGCGGCCTCCATCCAGAAGCCTTCGGGATCGTTCTTCCACGCGCTGTAGATGTCCTGGTAGCCCATGCCCGTCTCTCCCCCTCAAGTCCTGTTCCTGTCCTAGAGGCGAGGGGGCAGGCAAATCAACAATATTGCCCGGAACGCCCTGCAGATGTGGCGGAATGTCCCGGCGGGCAGTTCGCGCATTTGCAAAACGCTGCAATGCTTTGCCGCCCGTCAGGCAAGAATTGCAGGTCTTTGCAAATCCCCGCCCGGATCGATTCGCCTCAGCCGTAATGGGCGACCGGGGTCCCGGCCAGCGCGCTGATGTTCAGCAAGCCCCGCGCGGTGATCGAGGGCGTCACGATATGCGCCTTGTTGCCCATGCCCATCAGGATCGGCCCGACCTCCAGCCCCGAGGCGCGGGTCTTCAGGATGTTGCGCACCGCCGAGGCCGCGTCGGTGCCCGCAAAGACCAGCACATTCGCGGCCTCATCCCCCAGCCGCGACCTGGGCAGCAGCCGGAGACGGACAGAGGGATCGAGCGCGGCGTCCACGTGCATCTCGCCGTCGAAGACGAAATCGACCTCGCGCCCGGTCAGGATGTCCATGGCCTCGCGCATCTTGCGGCCTGAATAGGTGTCGAGGTTCCCGAACTGCGAATGGCTGCACAGCGCGATCCGCGGGGTCAGGCCGAAGCGGCGGACATGGCGGGCGCAGGCCATGGCGGTGTCGGCGACCTCGGCGGGGGAGGGATCGTGGTTCACCTGGGTGTCGGCGATGAACAGGGGGCCGTCCTCCTGGATCATCATCGACAGGGCGGCGACCGGGTGCAGGCCACTGCGCGCGAGGATCTCGCGCACATAGCCCAAGTGCCAGGAATACTGGCCGAAGCAGCCGCAGATCAGGCTGTCGGCCTCGTTCCGGTGGACCATCACGGCACCGATGGCGGTGGTGTTGGTGCGCATGATCGCGCGGGCGATGTCGGGGGTGACGCCGCGCCGCGCCATCAGCGAATGATAGGTTTCCCAGTAGTCGCGATAGCGGGGGTCGTCCTCGGGGTTCACGATCTGGAAATCCACGACCGGGCGGATCGGCAGGCCTGCGCGTTCGGCCCGGGTCTCGATCACCTCGGGGCGACCGATGAGGATCGGGACGTCGTTGGTTTCCTCGAGCATGGCATTGGCGGCGCGCAGCACCCGCTCGTCCTCTCCTTCGGCAAAGACGATGCGGCGTTCGGCGGTGGCCGAGGCCTCGAACACCGGGCGCATGATCAGGGCCGAGCGGAAGACCGAGCCGTCGAGCCGGCGCTTGTAGGCGTGGATGTCGGGCAGGGGACGCGTGGCCACGCCCGATTCCATCGCGGCCCGGGCAACCGCGGTGGCGACGACGCCGATCAGGCGGGGATCGAAGGGCTTGGGGATCAGGTAGTTCGGCCCGAAGGTCAGCGTCTCGCCGCGATAGGCGGCCGCCGCCTCGGCGCTGGTGGTGGCGCGGGCAAGTGCCGCGATGCCTTCGATGCAGGCGATCTGCATGGCGTCGTTGATCTCGGTCGCGCCCACGTCCAGCGCACCCCGGAAGATGAAGGGGAAGCACAGGACGTTGTTGACCTGGTTGGGATAGTCGCTGCGCCCGGTCGCCATGAGCGCGTCGGGGGCGACCTCGCGCACATCCTCGGGCAAGATCTCGGGCGAGGGATTCGCCAGCGCGAAGATGATGGGCCGCCGCGCCATGCGCGCCACCATCTCGGGCTTCAGCACGCCGGGACCGGAAAGGCCCAGGAACAGGTCGGCCCTGTCGATCACATCGTCCAGGGTCCGCAGGTCGGTCGCCTGCGCGAAGGCGGCCTTCTGCGGATTCATGTCCTCGGCCCGGCCCTCGTAAACCAGCCCATGGATGTCGCAGAGCCACACGTTCTCGCGCCTGACCCCCAGCTTCAGCAGCATGTTGAGGCAGGCGATCCCTGCCGCGCCCCCGCCGGTGGACACGACCTTGATGTCGTCGAACCGCCGTCCCGTGACGCGCAGCGCGTTGGTGGCGGCCGCGCCCACGACGATGGCGGTGCCGTGCTGGTCGTCGTGAAAGACGGGGATGTTCATCGATTCGCGGCAGAGCTTTTCCACCACGAAGCAATCGGGGGCCTTGATGTCTTCCAGGTTGATCGCGCCGAAGGTCGGTTCCAGTGCGCGGACGATCTCGGCCAGCTTCACCGGGTCGGTCTCGTTCACCTCGATGTCGAAGCAGTCGATGTTGGCGAATTTCTTGAACAGGACCGCCTTGCCTTCCATCACCGGCTTAGAGGCCTGCGCGCCGATGTTGCCAAGGCCCAGAACCGCCGTTCCGTTCGTCACCACCGCCACGAGATTCCCCCGCGAGGTATAGCGCGCGGCGCAGGCGGGATCGGCCTGAATCTCCAGGCAGGCCTCGGCCACGCCCGGCGAATAGGCGAGGCTCAGGTCGCGGCCGTTCGCTAGCGGCTTGGTCGCCCGGATCTCGAGCTTGCCGGGTCGCGGATGCTCGTGATACTTCAGCGCCGCCTGCCGCAGATTGTCCCTTTGCCGCTCGTCCATTGCCCGTCTCCCTTGACCGTGCTTTCGTCGTAGCCCTCGCGACGCCGCGTCACAAGCGGGCGCCCCGCGGCTTTGCACAGGGCGGAAGGCGGCGGGGTTGCGCCGGCCTTCAGCGGCGCGGATGATGGGGCAAAACCGAAGGTGCGCCCCATGTCCCTGACCGACGCCGCCCGCCGCGTGCGCGAGGCTGCCTATGCGCCATATTCCGGCTTCAAGGTCGGCGCGGCGGTGCGCGGCGCCTCGGGCGCGATCCATGCCGGCTGCAACGTCGAGAACGTGGCCTATCCCGAGGGCACCTGCGCCGAGGCGGGCGCCATCGCCGCCATGGTGGCCGCGGGCGAAACCGAGATCATCGAGGTCTGCGTCGTTGCCGACAGCGCCCGTCCGACGCCCCCCTGCGGCGGTTGCCGCCAGAAGCTGGCCGAGTTCGCCCGCGCCGACACCCCCGTGCTGCTGGTGACGGTCAATGGCGACAGCCTGGCGACCACGGTCGGTGAGCTGCTGCCTGGTCGCTTCGACGCGGGCCACATGGACGGCGCATGAGGAATACAGCTGTTCGGCACCTCCCTTGATTCGCCCGCCTGCCACCCTCATGGCATGACACCCTTACCGATCCCTGAACCCGGACTCCGCCCGATGACCCAGTTCCCCAACCTCACGCTCGTCGATCACCCGCTGGTCCAGCACAAGCTGACGATCATGCGCAAGCACGAGACCTCGACCAACAGCTTCCGGCGGCTGTTGCGCGAGATCAGCCTGCTGCTGGCCTACGAGGTCACGCGCGAGCTTGAGGTGACGACCGCCCGCATCCAGACCCCCATCTGCGAGATGGACGCGCCGATCCTGGAGGGAAAGAAGCTCGCGCTGATCTCGATCCTGCGGGCGGGGAACGGGCTTCTGGACGGCATCCTGGAACTGATCCCGGCGGCGCGGGTCGGTTTCCTTGGCCTTTACCGCGACCCCGACACGCTGCAGCCGGTGCAGTATTACTGCAAGGTTCCGGGGGACCTGGACGCACGGATGGTGATCGTGGTGGACCCGATGCTGGCCACCGGCAACAGTGCGGTCGCCAGCATCGACCTGCTGAAGGCCAAGGGCGCGAAGAACATCCGCTTCCTGTGCCTGCTGGCGGCGCCCGAAGGGGTCCAGCGGATGTTCGAGGCGCATCCCGACGTGCCGGTCTATACCGCCGCCCTGGACGAAAGGCTGGACGAGCATGGCTACATCGTGCCGGGCCTGGGCGACGCGGGCGACCGGATGTTCGGCACCAGATAGTCCGTTAACCGGACCTTAG
>NZ_JAUNPC010000227.1 GCF_030536915.1 Paracoccus sp. (in: a-proteobacteria) | reverse complement strand
GTTGGGGCAGCGCGGCTGCAAGGCGGTGACGCTGTTCACCTCGGGCTTTGCCGAGCTGGGCGAGCAGGGGCGCGAGGGCCAGCAGCGGCTGATCGAGGCCGCGCAGCGATACGGGATGCGGCTTCTGGGTCCGAACAGCCTGGGCGCCTACAACGTGGGGCTGGGGTATTACGGGACATTCTCGTCCTCGCTGGACACCGGCTTCCCGCTGGACGGGACGGTGGGCATCGCCAGCCAGTCCGGCGCCTATGGCGCGCATCTGGGGGCAGTGGCGCGGGACCGGGGTCTTGGCACCGGCGTCCTGGTCGCCACCGGGAACGAGGCCGACATCACCGTGGGCGACGTGATCGGCTGGATGGCGGGCGCGGACCAGACGCAGGTGATCTGCGCCTATCTGGAAGGGCTGAACAACCCCGAGACGCTGCTGCGGGGCCTGGATGCGGCGCGGGCGGCGGGCAAGCCGGTCTTCGTGCTGAAGGCGGGACGCAGCGTGGTCGGCTCTCACGCCGCCGCCTCGCACACCGCCTCGCTGACGGGCGACGACAAGGTGGCCGAGGCGGTTCTGGCCGATCACGGCGCGATCCGTGTGCGCGACACCGACGAGATGATGGATTTCGCCTATGCGGCGACGCATCGCATCTATCCGGTGAACAACAGCCTCGGCTTCATCACTGTCTCGGGCGGGGCGGGGATCGTCGCCTCGGACGAGGCCGAGGCGGTGGGCCTGCCGATGCCGCCCATGCCGCAGGAGGCGCAGGACCGCCTGCGCGAACTGCTGCCGATCGCCTCGGCGGTCAATCCGCTGGACTGCACGGCGCAGGCGCTGAACGACCTGACGCTGTTCGAAAGCTTCATGCGGGCGGCGCTGGACGATGGCGGCTATGCCTCGGTCGCCTGCTTTGCCACCTATGTCGCGGGCGGGGCCGATCTTGCGCCCCAGCTTCTGCGCCTGTTCGCGCCGCTCAGGGCGGAATATCCTGACAGGTTGCTGGTGCTGTGCGCCATGGGACCGCGCGAGGTGATGCGTTCCTACGAGGAGGCCGGGTTCCTCGTCTTCCAGGACCCCAGCCGCGCCGTCCGCGCCATTGCGGCCATGGGCCGCGTGGGTCAGGTGCTTGCGGCGCGTCCGGCCCCGCCCCCTGAAGCCGGTGCCCCCGTGGCCCTGCCGCCCGAGACGCCGGACGAGGCGCAGGCCAAGGCGCTGCTGGCGCAGGCGGGCATCAATGCCCCGCCCGAGGAGGTCGTGACCAGCGCGACCGAGGCGCGGCGGGCAGCGGACCGGATCGGTTATCCGGTGGTGATGAAGATCCTGTCGCCCGACATCCTGCACAAGTCCGACATCGGCGGGGTGAAGCTGAACATCGCCAGCGCCGACGAAGCCGCCGCCGCATATGATGCAATCCTTGCTGCGGCAGCGACCCACGCGCCGGGCGCCCGCATCAGCGGCGTGCTGGTGGTCAGGCAGGTCACCGGCGGGATCGAGTGCCTCATGGGCATCAACCGCGACCCGAGCTTCGGCCCGGTCGCCGCCTTCG
>NZ_JAUNPC010000226.1 GCF_030536915.1 Paracoccus sp. (in: a-proteobacteria) | reverse complement strand
GCCTGAGCTTGGTTGGGTAAGGGGGAACTCACCTCAGATGGTGAGTTCTGCAACAACGCCCATTAAGGAGCAGTCCTCGTCAACAGCATTGCGAATTACTGACCATGATCCGCCTGAACCTGTCGAACATCCCGGAATGGCTGACGCTGCTGCCTGGCTTGCGGCTGAAGGTGGCGCCCCTCACGACCGCGCTGATGGTCGCGGCACGTGCCGACTCCGCGCTGGCGGCCCTGCCGGAAACCGCCACCACCGAGGAGATGGCGCTGGCCATGGCAAAGGCGGTAGCGCGGCTGGCGATCCTCGATTGGGAGGGTGTCGGTGACAAGGATGGTGATCCTCTGCCCCTCACGCCTGAGGGCATTGACGCCCTGCTGGAGGTCTGGCCGGTCTTTGAGGCCTTCCAGAGCCAGTATGTCGCCCGCGGGTTGATGCTGGATCAGGAAAAAAACGTCTCCGCGCCCTCGCCGACTGGTCCTTCGGCGGGGGCGAGAGCTATTGCGCAGCCTGCAACGGACCCTGCCCCGACTGCCCCGCCCGGCTGAACCAGCCGCAGACTGTCGAGGGCTGGCAGATCTGGGATCTGGCACAACGGCTCGGCGGTCAGTTGCGGGTGGTTCCCGGCACCATCGTCGGTTGGGACATGGGCGCGGCACTCGCCATGGCACGGGCGCTGGGCGTCAACACGCTGATTGCCGCCGAACTGCTGCCCGAGATCGAGGTGGTGATGGTGCGCAGGCTGAACGAGCAGATGGCCAGCTCTGACCGCCGTAGTGGCTTCAGTTCTTGATCTTCTCGATCAGGCTGACGCCCGGCAGACCTTTGAAATGCCCGTTGCAGGTCAGCAGTGTCGCCCCGCGCAGCCGCGCCGTGGCGAAGATGACGGCGTCCGCGGTGGCGAGCTTGTGTTCTCGGCAAGCGTCGGCCGCGGCCAGCGCAATCTCGGTATCGAGCGGCACCACCTGACAGACCTGGGTGAAGGCGATCACCTGATCGGCCTTGTCCTCTCCGACCTCGCGGGTCAGCCATTTCGCCAGTTCCAGCTGCACCATCGTCGGCACCAGCCAGTCCGCCTGATCGGGCAGATGCCCGGCCAGCTGCTCTCCCGTCGGCGAGCCGATCAGCCACTCGATCCAGGCCGACGTGTCGACGAGGACCATCAGAACCGATCGGACCGGTCACGGTACTCGGTGGCGGAGGCTCCGCGCGCGAGGCCCTTCAGTTCCTCCCGCTTCGGCACCGGCACCAGAAGGACGCCGGTGCCTTTGGGGATGAAGGCGAAGGTCAGCCCGGCTTCCCAGTGCTGGGCCGTGCGGATCGCCTTGGGGATCGAGATCTGGAACTTCGAGGAGAGGGTTGCGGTCTCTGCCATGGTCATACGCTCACTGTATCGATGTCACTAACGTAAGACGCCCAACAGGCGGAAGCAAGGAAACGTCACCATGGCCGGGCCTGGCCGGCTCAGCGCGCCAGCGTGCGCTGGACGATCAGAGCTGGTTTGCTTCATCTGAACAACGTCGGGGCTTGTGCCAAGTGGATCTCC
>NZ_JAUNPC010000225.1 GCF_030536915.1 Paracoccus sp. (in: a-proteobacteria) | reverse complement strand
GACGGAGCCCGCGCCAGACTTTACCCCGCCGCCGATCGAGCCGCTTCCCCCGCCCGAGACGGCGGCGTTCGAGCCGCCTCCGTCGCCGGACTTCACCCCCCCGCCGCTGGTGACATTGCCGCCTTCCGATTTCGCCTCGCTCGCAGCCCCGGCTGCTCGGCTGAAGCAGCCTCCGCGGCAGCGCCCCGAGCGCATTCTGGAACTCGCCCGCGAGGCCAGACCCGAACCGGAGCGCCGGCGCGAACCCGAACGGCGCGAGACCCGGCGCGAACAGCCTCGCACCGAGCGCCGGGCGGAACAGCGGGCCGAGCAGCGGCAGGCCGAACCGCAGGCCCGCCAGCCGGCCCGAGGGCGGGAAAGTTCTGGCGCCCAGCCCGCACGCCAGGCTGCACAGGGCAGCGCGTCGCGCGCCGCTTCGGCAGGGCAGATCGCGTCATGGCAGCAAACAGTCGGTGCCCGCATCACCGCGCATATGAGACGCACCCGCATCTCGGGCGGCAGGGGCAGCGTCACCGCAGCCGTCACGGTCACCATCCAGCCAAATGGCCGCGCGAGCGCCCGGCTGGCAAAGGGTAGCGGCGATGCGCATGTGGATCAGGCGCTCCAGCGGCAGGCGAACAGGATGCCGCGCATGACCGCCCCGCCAGGCGGCCAGCCCGCCAGCTTCACCGTGCCGTTTCGTATCAATCGGTGAGAACGCAGTTCACGAGGCAGGGCAACCGTGCGGCCGACACAGGCCGCCCGAGTCCTATGCCGCGCTTTGGGGCAGGATGAACGGCCCTTCGGCCGGCGCCTTTCCGACCTGTAACGGGCAGGCATAGACCTGGCTCAGCCGATCCGAGGTCAGCACCTCGGCCGGCGCCCCTTCGGCAGCCAGGCGCCCCGATTCCATCAAAACGACCCGGTCCGCAAACATCGCCGTCAGGTTCAGGTCGTGCATCACCGCGACGACTCCGCCGCCCCCAGCCGCGAAGTCGCGTGCCAGACGCATGACCGCCAGCTGATGGCCGATGTCCAGCGCCGACACGGGCTCGTCCAGCAAAAGCCAGTTCGGCCCTTCAACCCCGGATGGCCCACCGACCTGCGCCAGCACGCGCGCCAACTGTGCCCGCTGCTGCTCGCCCCCCGACAGCTGCTGGCAGGGGCGGCCGACATGGGCCGCCAGCCCGACCGCGGCAAGGGCGTCGAGCGCGGGTGTGTCGCCCGAAACGCCCCGCACCTCGCAGCCGAGCTTGACGATTTCCAGTACCGTGAAGGGAAAGGCCAGCGTCACCGACTGCGGCAGCACGGCGCGGCGACGGGCAAGGGCGGCGGGCGGCCAATCCTCGAGCGCGCGTCCGTCAAGCGTCACGCGACGCTCGGCCGCAAGCTCTCCGGTCAGGGCGCGCAGCAGTGTGGTCTTGCCCGACCCGTTTGGGCCGACGATCGCGGTCAGCGTGCCGGGCCTTGCCGCGAAGTCGATCCGATGCAGCACCGGACGGCGGCCGAGGGACAGCGAGAGATCATGGGCGGCCAGCGTCATGGCTCCATCTCCGCGGCGCGGCCGATGAGAAT
>NZ_JAUNPC010000224.1 GCF_030536915.1 Paracoccus sp. (in: a-proteobacteria) | reverse complement strand
TAGGGGCGTAATTTCCACTGAGAACTGACCCATGTGAACCTTCCCCAAAGCGGAGCGCGGCGGGGGTAACGGAGTGATCCACATGGGACTTTTGAACATCATCCGACGCATGGCGTTGCGGGAGAAGCTGCCGATCCGGGAGATAGCACGGCGGACCGGCCTGTCGCGCAACACCATCAGGAAGTATCTGAACGCTGGCACCATCGAGCCGAGGTTCGCGACGCCTGATCGGCCGAGCAAGCTCGATCCGTTTTCCGAGAAGCTGGCGGCGTGGCTGAAGACGGAAGCCGGCAAGTCACGCAAGCAGCGCCGGACGCTGAAGCAGCTCCATGCCGACCTCGTGGCGCTCGGCTTCACCGGCTCCTACGGCCGGGTCGCGGCCTTCGCCCGGCAATGGCGGATGGACCGGGAGCGCGAGCAGCAGACGACGGGCCGCGGCACCTTCGTCCCCTTGGCCTTTCGTCCGGGCGAGGCGTTCCAGTTCGATTGGAGCGAGGACTACGCGGTTCTGGGCGGGGAGCGCACGAAGCTTCAGGTCGCCCACATCAAGCTGGCACACAGCCGGGCCTTCCTGGTTCGGGCCTATCTCCTGCAAACCCACGAGATGCTGTTCGATGCCCACTGGCACGGGTTCCGCGTCTTCGGCGGCGTGCCGGGTCGCGGCATCTACGATAACATGAAGACGGCGGTTGACCGCGTTGGCCGCGGCAAGGAGCGGCAGGTCAACATCCGCTTCCTCGCCATGACCAACCACTATGTCTTCGAGCCGGAGTTCTGCAATCCTGCCGCGGGATGGGAGAAGGGACAGGTCGAGAAGAACGTCCAGGATGCCCGGCCTCGTTTGTGGCAGCCGATGCCGAACTTTCCTGACCTGGCGGCGCTGAACGCTTGGCTGGAACGGCGCTGCCTGGAGTTGTGGCGCGAGATCCCGCACGGGGTTCTGCCCGGAACCCTCGCCGACGCCTGGGCCGAAGAACAGGCCGCGCTGATGCCCCTGCCGCCAGCCTTCGACGGCTTCGTCGAGCGGAGCAAGCGTGTCTCACCCACCTGCCTGATCAGCTTCGAGCGCAACCGCTACAGCGTGCCGGCGTCCTTCGCCAACCGTCCTGTCAGCCTGAGAGTCTACCCGGATCGGCTGGTGGTTGCCGCCGAGGGACAGATCCTGTGCGAACATGGGCGGGTGATCCAGCGGTCCCATCACCTGCCGCCTCGCACGATCTATGACTGGCGGCATTACCTGGCCGTCATCCAGCGCAAGCCGGGTGCCCTCAGGAACGGTGCGCCCTTCGCGGAACTGCCCGGGGCCTTCCGACAGTTGCAGGACCAGATGCTGCGACGACCCGGTGGCGATCGCGAGATGGTCGATATCCTGGCGCTGGTCCTGCAGCATGATGAACAGGCTGTGCTGGTTGCTGTGGAAATGGCCCTGGCCGAAGGCGTCGCGACCAAGACCCATGTTCTGAATCTGCTGCACAGGCTGATTGACGGCAAGACGACCGGCGGCCCGAACATCGACACACCGGAGGCGCTGATCCTGCGCCATGAGCCGAAGGC
>NZ_JAUNPC010000028.1:2766-33544 GCF_030536915.1 Paracoccus sp. (in: a-proteobacteria) | reverse complement strand
CAACGCCGTTCAGAGCCCTGGGGCCAGCGTGGCAGCCGTGAACCGGATGGCATGAAAAGCCGCCATCGAAATATTTACCTGCCTTTCAGCATTCGTCTCCGTGGCATTGTTGACTCGGACAGTCGGAATTCATAATCCCAGCCGACTATACCTGACATACCTTCTCAGGAAAGGACGCGTTCATGCGGATGATCTTGTCGGCGGGCCTTGCGGCCCTGCTTGCCTCTGCCGCCCTTGCCGACGTGACGGTCGAGACCGCCCAAGGGGACGTCTCGCTGCCGGCGGCACCTGCGAAGGTGGCGGCGCTTGATCTTGGCGTGATCGACACGATGATGGCGCTGGGGGTGATGCCGGTGGCGGTGCCGGACAAGCTCTACCTCGATCATCTGCAGCCCGTGGCGCAGGACGCGGCCCCCGTCGGCACCCTGCAGGAGCCGGATCTGGAGAAGCTCGCCGCCGTCGGCCCGGACCTGATCGTGGTCGCCAACCGCTCGGCGGTAAAGAAGGATGCCGTGGCGCAGGTTGCCCCCGCCATCGACATGACGGTGGACGGCGCCCGCCTGATCACCGATGCCAAGGCCCGGCTCGCGGCGCTGGCCGCCTTGTTCGGCAAAGAGGCCGAGGGCGAGGCACTGACCAACGTGCTGGATGACAAGCTTGCGGCGCTGGCGGAAGCCGGTCGCGACAAGGGCGGCGCGCTGGTGGTGCTGACCAACGGGCCGAAGATGTCGGCCTATGGCAAGGGCTCGCGCTTCGGCTGGATCTATGAGGTGACTGGGCTGCCGCAGGCAGGCCAGCCGCTGGACGACAAGGCCAATCATGGCGACGCAATCAGCCACGAGTTCATCGCCCAGACCAACCCAGACTGGCTGTTCGTGCTGGACCGCGGCGTGGCCATCGGCGCGGACCAGCCCTCGGCGCAGGCGACGCTGGACAATGAACTGGTGCGCCAGACCAACGCCTGGAAGAACGGCCATGTCGTCTATCTGCCCGCCGACAATGTCTATCTCGCGCCCGGCGGCTATACGGCGCTGACCGAGACGCTGGACGCGCTGGCGGCCGCGCTGGCGGGATGAAGGCCCGCGCCCTTGTCGCGGGACTGGCGCTGGCCGCGCTGGTGCTGGCGAGCCTTGGCACCGGCGCGGCGCAGATCGACCTGCGCGGTGCCGGGGACGGCTGGGCGGCGCTGGTGCTGATGGAATCGCGGCTGCCGCGGACGCTGGCGGTGCTGCTGACAGGCGCGGCGCTGGCCGTCGCGGGCGTGGTGATTCAGAGCCTCGTGCGCAACCGCTTCGTCGGCCCCGACACGGCGGGCACGGGCGAAAGCGCGGCGCTGGGGCTGCTGGGGATCACGCTGCTGGCCCCCGGCGCGCCGATCTGGATCAAGATGGTCGCCGCAAGCCTCGCCGCCATGGCGGGGACCGCGCTGTTTCTGGCCATCGTCCGCCGCCTGCCGGTGCGCGAGGTGATGCTGGTCCCCATCGCCGGGCTGATCCTGTCGGGCATCATCGGGTCGGTCGTCACCTGGATCGCCTGGGAGGCGGACCTGCTGCAATTCGTCAACACCTGGCTGATGTCGGGCGAGTTCTCGGGCATCATCGCCGGCCGGTATGAACTGCTGTGGATCGCGGGCGTGGCGGCGGGGCTGGCCTGGTTCGCGGCCGACCGCTTCGCCATTCTGTCGCTGGGGGACCAGGTGGCGACAGGGCTGGGGCTGTCCACGAGGGGCGTGATGCGGCTGGGGATGGTGGTCGTCTCGATCGTCTCGGCGCTGGTCGTGACCACGGTCGGCATGATCCCCTTCGTCGGGCTGGTGGTGCCGAACATCGTCGCCCGCGTCATGGGTGACAACCTGCGCGCCTCGATCCCCGTCGTCGCGGCGGGGGGCGCGGGGCTGCTGCTGGCCTGTGACCTGCTGGGCCGGATCATCCGCCACCCCTACGAAATCCCGGTCGGCACGATCCTCGGCATCATAGGCTCGGTGATCTTCCTGTGGCTTCTCTACCGGCCGGCCGCCCGTGGATAGTGCGCATGGATAGGGCTGGGGCAACCCTGATCGCGGCGCTGCTGGCGCTGCTGGCGGCATCCTCGCTGGTCTGGATGTTCCAAGGGATCGGCGGCGGCAACCGCGGCTTCATCCTGCACCTGCGCGGGACCAAGCTGGCCGGGCTGGTGGTCGTGGGCGCGGCCGTGGGCATCGCCACGGTGCTGTTCCAGACGGTAGCCGCGAACCGGGTGCTGACGCCCTCGATCATGGGCTTCGACGCGCTTTACGTGCTGCTGCAGACCGGGCTGGTGGCTTCCTTGGGCGTCGCGGGCTTCGCCGCCCTGCCGGATGCCGCCAAGTTCCTAGTCGAGGTCGCCATCATGTCGCTGCTGGCGGCGCTGCTGTTCGGCACCCTGCTGGGACGGGGCGCGAAGGACATCCCCCGCACCATCCTGACGGGGGTGATCCTGGGGGTGCTGTTCCGGTCGCTGTCGACCTTCCTTGCCCGGATCATGGACCCCAATGCCTTTGCCGTGGTGCAAAGCGTCAGCTTCGCCAGCTTCGGCAGCATCAATGCCGCCCTGCTGCCCGTGGCGGGGGGGATCGCGGCGCTTTGCGCGGGCGTGGCCCTGTGGCTCTCGCCGCGCCTCGACGTGCTGGCCTTGGGGCGCGAGGTCGCGGTGTCGCTGGGCCTGCGCTTCGACCGGCTGGTGCTGATGACGCTGGGGCTGGTGGGGATGCTGGTCTCGGTCTCGACCGCGCTGGTCGGGCCGGTGGCCTTCTTCGGCCTGCTGGTGGCGGGGCTGGCGCATGGGCTTGCACCATCCGCTCGCCATGCGGTGCTGCTGCCCGCCGCCGGGCTGATCGGGGCGGTGATCCTTGTTCTGGGTCAGACCCTGTTCGAGCGCCTGATGGGCCAGACCGCGACCCTGTCGGTCGTGGTCGAGTTCGCGGGCGGGCTGTTCTTCCTGTTCCTGCTGCTGAAAGGACGCGTGCGATGATCCGCATCGAAAGCTTGAGCCACCATATCGGCGCGGCGCCGATCCTGCAGGACATCGACCTGACCCTGCCGCGCGGCAAGCTGATCGCGCTGATCGGCCCGAACGGCGCGGGCAAGTCCACGCTGCTGCGCCTGATCGCCCGGCTGGAAACCCTGCAGGCGGGCCGGATCGAGATCGACGGCCTCGACCTCGCCAGCACCCCGACCGAAAGGCTGGCCCTGACCATGGCCGTGATGGGCCAGCAGACCCATATCGCCAGCCGGCTGCGGGTGGCGGAACTGGTGGGCTTCGGCCGCTGGCCCCATCACCGCGGCCGCCCGCGCCCCGCCGACCGAGAGGCGGTTCGGCAGGCGCTGGAGGCCTTCGGCCTGACCCCGCTGAAGGACCGCTTCCTCGACGAGATCTCGGGCGGGCAGGCGCAGCGGGCGCATCTGGCGATGACCTTCGCGCAAGGCACCGACTGGCTGCTGCTCGACGAGCCGTTGAACAACCTCGACGTGGCCCATTCCCGCGCGCTGATGGCGCGGCTGGCGGACCTTGTGCGCGGCAGCGGCCGCAGCGTCGTCACGGTCGTCCACGAGGTCAACTATGCCGCCGCATGGGCCGACCATGTGGTTGCCATGAAGGGCGGCCGGATCGTGGCCGAGGGCCCGCCCGAGACGGTGCTGACCGAGCCTGTGCTGTCGGCGCTTTACGACACCCCGGTCGAGGTCATGCGCCACGACGAACGCCCGCTGGTCCTGCACCACCACTGGCACCACGAATTGGGCACGCCCCTTCCGGTCCGGTCCGGGACCGACCAACCCACCCTGCATTGAGGACAGCCATGATCTCGACCGCCCATTACCCCACCCCGAACGCCGCGAAATACGTCCAGCAGCTTGCCAAGCATTTCGGCCACAAGATCGAGGTCCGCTCGGACGCCGAGTCCGCCGATTTCGAGATGGAGGCGGGCCGCGTCCGGCTTTCCGCCCAGGACGGCGCCTTCGTCGCGCAGGTCGAGGCCGAGGATGCCAAGGGCATCATCAACCTGCGCTATGTCGTGGACAAGCATCTGGTGATCTTCGCCTTCCGGGACGGCTTCACGGGGCTCGACTGGCGCATGGCGGATGGCTGAGGGGCTGCCGCCCACCCTCGCCGATTATGCCCGTGCCGCTGAAGAAGCCCTGCCGCCCGCCGTCGCCGCTTGGGCCATGGGCGGCGCGGGCGAGGAAATCACCCTGCGCCGGAACGAGGCTGCTTTCGACGCGCTGCCGATCCTGCCGCGGGTGCTGCGGAAGGCTGCGCCCGATACCGGCCTGACGCTGCTGGGAACCCGGCTTGCGCATCCGATCCTCGTCGCCCCGATGGGATGGCAGCGGCTGGTCTACCCCGAGGCCGAGCGTGCGCTGGCCGCAGGGGCCACGGCGCAGGGCGCGCGGATGGTGCTGAGCGCGCAGGCCACGACCTCGCTGGCCCTGGCGCGGGCGGCGGGCGCGCTTTGCGACTGGTTCCAGCTTTACTGGATGGGGCAGGGGCCGACGCTGGCGCTGGCGCAGCGGGCGGCTGACGCGGGCTGTTCGGCCCTGATGCTGACCGTGGATGCCCCGGTCGCGGGCCAGCGCCCGCGCGAGATGCGGGCGGGCTTTTCCCTGCCGGACGGGCTGGCGGCGGTGAACCTTTGCGGCCTGCCGCAGATGCAGGGCGGCAACCTTGCGGACCTGATGGCTGCCGCCCCTTCGTGGGAGGACGTGGCATGGTTCTGCACCGCCGCGCCGCTGCCGGTGCTGGTCAAGGGCATCCTGCATCCGGGCGACGCCGCGCAGGCGATCGCGGCGGGGGCGGCTGGGATCGTCGTGTCGAACCATGGCGGCCGGGTGCTGGACGGCCTGCCCGCCAGCATCGAGGCCCTGCCCGCCGTCGCGGCGGCCATCTCCGACCGGGTGCCGCTGCTGCTGGACGGCGGCATCCGGCGCGGGACGGATGTGCTGCGCGCCCTTGCGCTGGGTGCGGATGCGGTGATGGTCGGCCGCCCGGCGTTGCAAGGGCTGGCCGTCGCCGGGGCGCTGGGCGTCGCCCATGTGCTGCGGCTTCTGCAGGACGAATTGCGGATCGCCATGGCGCTGTGCGGCTGCACCACGCTGGACGACATCGGGCCTGCGTTGATTTTCTTCAACAATGGGCAGGAAGGCGGCTTGACGCCTCCATTCCGAGCGAAATAGTAAGCCATAGCCAGTCCGTTGCCCTGCCGGGCGCGTGCAAGCCTTTCATTGCCGCACACACCCAGAAAGGAAGGTCGCAACATGGCCCTTCGTTCCCAGCCGTCCCTTCGGCCGATCCTGTACGGAGCAGGCGCCTCGATCGGCGCTCTTGCCGCGACGGGCCTGAACCAGCCCGCGCTGGCGCAGGACGCCGCGGGCGCAGAGCCGCTGCGCCCCGATGCCGTGCAACTAGACACGGTGGTCCTGACCGCGACGGAAGGCTCGTCCAACGCCAACAGCGCCGGCACGGGCATCGCCCGCCTGCCCGGAACCGTGCGCGAAACCCCGCAGGTCGTGAACGTGGTCCCCGCCGAGGTGATCCGGCAGCAGAACGCCACCACGCTGGAACAGGCGCTGCGCAACGTCCCCGGCATCACCCTGTCGACGGGCGAGGGACGCGGCGGATCGTCGGGCGACCAGTTCCGCATCCGGGGGCTGGCGGCGCAGGGCGACGTCTATTCGGACGGCTTGCGCGACTTCGGCGCCTATGCCCGCGACACCTTCAACACCGAGGGCGTGCAGGTCATCAAGGGCCCCTCGGGCGACGCCTTCGGGGTGGGCAGCCTGGGCGGCCTGATCAACCAGCAGCGCAAGCGCGCCGGGCTTGAGGATTTCAACGAGGTCGAGGGCAGTGTCGTCTCTGGCGGTCTGGCCCGGCTGCAATATGACGGCAACCGCGTCATCGCCGACGACCAGGCGCTGCGGCTGAACCTGATGCTGCAGGAAGGCGAGATCCCCGACCGGGACGCCGTGGATGACGACCGGCTGGGTCTGGCGCTGGACTATGGCCGGGGCCTCGGCACGGGGACGGAATGGCACCTCGGCTATTCATATCTGCGCGGCCGGGGCGTGCCCGACATGGGCCAGCCGATGGCCGTGGGCCCGGACGGGATCAGCCGGCCGCTGCTGGAATATGACGTGCCCGGCTACGGGCGCGACACCTCGTATATCCGCAACACCGACCGTTTCGATACCGACGTGCATACCGTCACCTCGGGCCTGACCCATGAGTTGGACAGTGGCTGGACCCTGTCGAACGACACCCGCGTCACCCGCTATGAACGCGACTTCTCGGCCACCAACCCAGGCGCCTGCGACTCGACCTGCCTGGCCGCGCTGCTGGCCGGGATCGACCAGCCGCTCAGCTATGGCGCGGGCGGGGGGATGACCTATGCCCAGGACGGCTGGGGCGTGCAGAACGTAACGACCTTCACCGGCGAGGTCACCACCGGCACCCTCCGCCACGAGATCACCGCCGGCCTTGACCTGAGCTGGCAGATCGACAAGCGCCGCCGCGGCACCTGGGCCGTGCCCCGCCCCAGCCAGACCATCCTGGACCCCATCCGCGACGCAAGCGGGGCCGCGTTCGACTGGGACGACGACAAAAGCACCGCCAAGGCCCGGAACGCGGCCATCTTCCTGGCCGACCGGATCCATTTCAACGAGCAGTTCTCGATCCTGGCGAGCGCACGGGGCGACTGGTTCAAAAGCTCGTTCGACGGCGTTCTGGTGGGCGGGGCCGCGCCCACCAGCGGCGAGGCCGACGGCTTCGAGGTCAGCCCCTCGGTCAGCCTGATGTGGGAACCCTCGGCCGACCGCATGGTCTACCTGACGCTGGCGCGGTCCTACCGTCCGCTGGGAACCGACATCGCCTTTGCCGTCAATTCGTTCGACACCGAGGTTCCGGCCAGCGACCGCGACTTCGAACCGGAGCGGTCGGACCTGATCGAGCTTGGCGGCAAGACCGACCTGCTGGACGGCCGCGTGGGCCTGACGGCGGCGCTGTTCCAGATCGACAAGGACAATTCCTACGACGTGGACCCGACCACGGGCGAGCCTGTCACCGGCTTCAGCACCAATGGCGAGAACCGGCGCATCCGCGGCTTCGAATTCGGCGCCTCGGGCGAGGTGGCCGAGGGGCTGGACCTGCTGCTGGCCTATGCCTGGCTGGACGGCGAATTGCGGGGCGGGCGCGGCGCCAACGAGGAAACGGTGGGCAATGACGCCTCGGGCGTGGCCCGACACAACCTCGCGCTCTGGGCCAGCTATGAACGCCCTGTGACCCGCAGCAACGGGCTGGTGACGGTGGCGGGGGGCGTGCGCTATGCCTCGGAATACTGGTCCAACAGCGACAACACCGCCGAGATCCCCGAAACCTTCTCGCTGGACGCCATGGTCGCCTATGAGCAGGACAACTGGCGCATCGCGCTGAACGGCAGCAACCTGACGGACGAGGACAACTTTTCCTCGGCCTTCAACGCCGTCCGCGCGGTGCCGGAACCGGGCCGGGTCTTCACCCTCAGCCTGTCCAGCCGGTTCTGACGACGCGCCGGGGCCGCCCAAGGGGGCGGCCCCGCCTTTTCTTCGAGGTTTTTCGATGCTGATCCAGATCCCCGACGTGCTGTCGGCCGCCGAGGTCATGGCCTTCCGCGAGGCGCTGGAGCGCGCCGCCTGGGCCGACGGCCGCGAGACCGCGGGCGACCAGGCTGCGACGGTCAAGAACAACCTGCAGATCCCGCCCGAGTCCCCCGTCGCGCGGGAACTGGGCGAGCGTGTCCTGCACGCGCTGGCGCGCAACACGACCTATACCTCGGCCGCGCTGCCCTTGCGGGTGCTGCCGCCGATGTTCAACCGCTATGACCCCGGCATGACCTTCGGCGCCCATACCGACAACGCGATCCGCACCATCCCCGGATCGGGGGGGATGCGGATGCGCGCCGATGTGTCCACCACGATCTTCCTGACCGCGCCCGAGGAGTATGACGGCGGCGAGCTGGTGGTCGAGGACACCTATGGCACCCATGCCGTCAAGCTGCCCGCCGGGCACATGGTCGTCTATCCCGCCTCGTCGCTGCACCGGGTCAACCCGGTCACGCGCGGCAGCCGCTGGGGCAGCTTCTTCTGGGCGCAGTCGATGGTGCGCGACGACGGCAGGCGGGCGATGCTTTACGATCTCGACCTGGCGATCCGGCAGGCCCGCGCCGCGATGAGCGACGAGGCGCCCGCCGTGCTGGGCCTTGTCAGCCACTACCACAACCTCTTGCGGATGTGGGCCGAGTTGTGAGCGCTGATGCCGCGCTGGCCACCGGCCAGCTTCTGCTGGAAGCGGGCGAGGGGGGGCAGGCGATCGAGTCCTTCCGCATGGCCGCGCGGGCGGGCGATCCGCGCGGGCTGACCATGCTGGGCCGCGCGGCCGAGCGCGGCTGGGGCATGGTCCCCGACGCAGACCAAGCGGCAGGCTGGTATCGCCGCGCGGCGGCAGCGGGTGATCCTTGGGCGATGTTCAACCTCGCCGACCTTTGTCTGCGCGGCGAAGGCGTGCCCCGCGACCCGGCCGAGGCCACCCGCCTTTACGCCGACGCGGCGCGGGCCGGGCTGCTGCAGGCGCTGAACATGCTGGGGATGCTGGCCGAAACCGGCGCCGCAGGCCCACACGATCCAGCGGCGGCGCTGACCTACTACACTGCCTCTGCCGAGGGGGGCGACCCCTGGGGCCAGTTCAACCTCGCCCGCCACCTGATCGCAGGGGGCCGCGTGCCCGAGGCGCTGGACTGGCTCGACCGCGCGCTCGACTGCCAGGTCAGCGGCTTTCACGCCGCCGTTGCCGAGGCGCTGTCGGGCATCACCCATCCGGGGGTGCGCCGCCGCGCCGAACTGGCGCGCAGTCTGGCCGCCTCATTCTCCGGGCGTGACTGAGCGGCAGCCCGCCCGCATCACCCGAGGAGCGTCCATGAAATCCGTCCTTCTTGCCTGGCAATTCTGGGCGCTGCTGTCCGCCGGCTTCGCCGCACTGACGGCGATCTTTGCCAAGGTTGGCGTCGAGCACGTGGATTCCGATTTCGCCACCCTGATCCGCACGGGCGTAATCCTCGTGGTGCTGACAGGGATCGTCCTCGCGCTGGGCAAGGCGCAGCCGCCCGACACGATCCCGGCGCGGTCCTGGGTCTTCCTGATCCTTTCAGGCCTTGCCACCGGCGGCTCGTGGCTCTGCTATTTCCGCGCCCTCAAGCTGGGCAACGCCTCGCAGGTCGCGCCCGTCGACAAGCTGAGCGTCGTGCTGGTCGCGGTCTTCGGCGTCCTGTTCCTGGGCGAGCACCTTTCTGCCCCGAACTGGCTGGGCATCGCCCTGATCGCCGCCGGGACAATTCTGGTGGCCTGGAAGGGCTAGGTTCCTCTGGGCACCGCGCATCGCCGCGTTCCGTATGGCCGCGGCCTGCGTTCAACAGGGCAGGGATGTCCTCCCCCTCGCCGTAGGCAGCCACGTCATCATGGCTGCGTCATCGCCTGGCAGAGCCTGCGAATGGCTGGAAACGGATGCCCTGCGGATCGACGTCGGGCAGCATCCGCGTTCCCGAAGCCGAGAAATTCGGAACGGGTTTGCCGAAGTTTTCCGGTGAAATCCCGCATCAGCCGTGGTATGTTCATGGGATGGAAATTCATTAAATGCGAGGGGCCCTGATATGGCCGGCATTTTCCGAATTCATCGCATCATATTGCCAATTTTCTTCGCGCTGCTTCCGGGCATGGGGGCTGCAGATGATTCCGGTCCCCCCCGGCAGGCCGCTTTCGAGCCGGTCGCGGATTGGTGCGATTCGGAAACAGGCGGAGAGCGGAGCATTTGCGCCGATCTGGCCGCGCTTGACCAGGTCCTGGTCTATAACCGCTTCGGCTCGTTCAATCCCTACGGGATGATCTTCGCGCTGCGCCGTGACATCGCGCCCTTGGGCGGGGCGAGGCTGCCGGACGATGCCCCGTGCGAGGATCTGACCGGAACGGAGAACGGCAATGGCGACGCCGCATTGCGCGCCGGCAAGGTGCGGCTGCGCGATTGCAAGCGCCCGCGCCCGCTGACGCTGCGCGCCAATGTCGGGGACCGGCTGGTGCTGCGGGTGACCAACCTGCTGATGCAGCCCGCCCCGGACTTCTCGGCCAATTTCTGCGGCGGCACGGGCGGGGAAGACCCCCTGCGCGGTGCCGTCAGGGCCGGGGTGTCGCAGGGAAGCGCCGGGCGCGTCGCTCATGGACATGCCGCCTGCCAGCCGCCCGACGGCAGGCATGCCGCCGATGGCGCCTATGACTGGCCGGCCACGCGGCATCTGAACCTGGTGATCCAGGGGCTGACGCCGGTGCCCCATGACGATCCCCGGGACGGCCCCGGCAATCCCGTGATCCATCCCGCCTGCCGCGGGATCGATGCCGTGGGACCTAACGACCACTTCTATTGCGCCTATCGGGTCCTGCGCGAAGGGCCGATGTTCTTCGCCTCGACCGCCGCGCCCGCGGGGGGCGAGGGGGACGGCGGCTCGCTGGTCCACGGGCTTTTCGGCGCGGTGGTGGCCGAGCGGAAGGGCAGCACATGGTATCGCAGCCAGACCAGCCGCGTGGCATTCGACGCGGTCTGGCCGCGCGCGGCCCAAGGCCTGCCGCTGCACAGCCGCGCGGGCGGGATCGACTACGAGAAGGCGGACGACAAGGGCATCCCTTACCTGAACATGCTGCGCCCGCTCGAAGGGCCGCAGGCGGGCGTGCTGTCGGCCGGTCGCGCCGAAATCGTCCATGCCGATCTGAACGCAATCGTCTATTGCGGCGCGACCGGCGCGACCGGCGGAAACGCCGATTGCCGGGTCACGGGCGAGGACGGCCAGACATCCGGGCAGGGCCTGCGCAACCGCGATCCGGCCCAGCCCCCGGTTCTCGCCTTCCGGGAACTTTCGGTCTTCTTTCACGACGAACTCAAGACCTTCTACACCTCGAATTTCGAGGAACTGGGCGATTTCGGCCAGCTTGCCGGGGTGCGCGACGGATTTGCGATCAATTACGGCGCTTCGGGAATGGGATCGCTGCTGTTGGCGAACCGGAAGGGCATCGGTCCCGCCGCCGATTGCACCGAATGTCTTTACGAGGAATTCTTCCTGACCTCCTGGGCCAATGGCGATCCGGCGCTGCTGGAATGGTATGACGACGATCCCTCGAACGTCCATCATTCCTATCTCAACGACCCGGTGGTGTTCCGCAATTTCCACGCCGGGCCGAAGGAAACCCATGTCTTCCATCTGCACGCGCATCAATGGTTCGCGGGCAACGATCCCAACCGGGGCAGCTATCTCGACAGCCAGACCGTCGCGCCGCAGCAGGGCTTCAGCTATAACATCTACCATGGCGGGCGGCGCAGGCCGGATGGCGAGGGCCGGGGCTGGTGGGGGCACCAGGGATCGGGGAACCGCAACCGGACGGTCGGGGATTCGATCTTCCATTGCCACCTGTATCCGCATTTCGCGCAAGGAATGTGGGCGCTGTGGCGCGTCCATGACGTGCTGGAGGACGGCACCCGCCTGCTGCCCGACGGCCAGCCGAAATCCGGCCTGTCGCTGGGCTTCAAGCCCCCTAATGCCGTCCGGCGGCCGGGCAGCGTCGATCCGAACGGCAACTGGCTGCGCGGCGCGGCGGGCACCCCGATCCCCGCGGTCATCCCCCTGCCGGGCGAGCCGCTGCCGCTGCTTCCCGGCTATGCCGACGCGCCGGACTGGGCACAGGCCGGGTCAGGCACGCCGGATGCGCCCGAGACCTTCGACCCCGATGCCGAGGTCGCAGCGATGCCGGGCTATCCCTTCTATATCGCGGGCGAGGCGGGGCACCGCCCGCCCCAGGCGCCGCTGGACTTGGCCCGAAGGCTCGAAGGCCCGGAACCGGACCAAGGCGGCGAAAGCCCCGTCGATACCCGCAGCCCCGTCGCCGGGGCCTGGCTGGACGGGGGATTGCCGCGGCATGTGATGCTTGATGGCTCGGAACGGGAACTGTCCTTCTCGCCCTTGCCCGCCGGGGTGACGGTCCGGCTGCAGGATGCGAGCCTGCCCGCAAATGAGCGGGCGGCGCTGCTGCGGCAGGTCGTGGCCCGGTCGCTTGCCATGGGCGACATGACGCTGGAACTGACCCGCGCCCGGCTGCGCGTGCTGGACCCCGAGGGCACGCCCTTGGAACGTGCGGCCATGGGCTTTCACCACAACGGGCTGGTCCATCAACCGGGGGCGGTCTCTCCCTTGCCGCTGGCCCTGTCGCAGCCGGACGGCACGAGGGTTGACCCGGACCCCGCGACTGGCGCCCGCGGCAGCTATCCCACCCCGTCCGCCCCCTATCCCGCCAGCGCGCCAAGCCCCGGACCCGTCGCCTCGCCGGTCTTTGCCGTGAACGGCAGCCCGCCGCGCCCCGGCGCGCCCTTCGCCGATCCCTGCGGCATCCCCCCGGCCGAGGCCACCGGCCCGTCCCGGACCGACCCGCTGGCCGGCGGCCCCTATGCGCCCGATCCCGACCTGACCGGCTTTCGCCGCTACGAGGTCTCGGCGGTGCAACTGGACATGATCGTCAACACCGCCGGCTGGCACGACCCGCAGGCGCGGATCAACGTCCTCAGCGCAAGGTCGCCCGTCTACAAGCAGGGCCGCGGCCGCATCTCGCCGCGCATCAGCGACAGCGAGGAGCCTTTCTTCTTCCGCGCCCTGTCGGGCGAATGCATCGAGTTCCGCCACACCAATGAACTGCCCAGAACGCTGGAACTGGACGATTTCCAGGTCCGCACCCCCACCGACACCATCGGCCAGCACATCCATCTGGTGAAATTCGACGTGACCTCCTCGGACGGCTCGGGCAACGGCTGGAACTACGAGGACGGCACCTTCGCCGCCGACGAGATCGCCCATCGCCGCTGCGCCACAACCGTCCCCGGCGGCGGGGTCGAGGGCGGCGCCCTGACCCGTCCCACCGACGGGGAATGCGAGAACGGCAAGCCCCGCGCGCATGACATCTGGAAAAAGCCGCTGCCCGAGGCGCGAGACCGCTTCCAGACCACCGTGCAGCGCTGGTTCGCCGACCCGATCCTGTCGTCGGTCGCGGCCGGCACCGACCGGACCCGCGACCGCACGCTGCGGACGGTCTTCACCCACGATCATTTCGGGC
Organism: Paracoccus sp. (in: a-proteobacteria); assembly: GCF_030536915.1. Taxonomy (GTDB): domain Bacteria; phylum Pseudomonadota; class Alphaproteobacteria; order Rhodobacterales; family Rhodobacteraceae; genus Paracoccus. The sequence continues at coordinate 20,366 of NZ_JAUNPC010000028.1, read as the reverse complement.
CATCCTCGATCCAGCAGCACGGCTTCTATTCGGCGCTGGTGGTCGAGCCCGAGGCGCGGCCCCCGGCCGATGTCAGCAACCCCGATGTACCGCAACCGCCGGGCGATGGCTTCGGACGGCTGACCCATGCACTCCAAAGCGTCTGCGACCCCTCCGGCCCGGCGGGATGCTACAGACCCCTTGCCGCCGAGGCGCTGTCCACCGTGGCCTTCGGCACCGCCTCGATGGTGGGGGCAAGCCGGACCGTCCAGCTCTGGCATCAGGACGGTGAACAGGACTACAGGGCGCTGACCCCGGATTTCCGCGAATATGCCCTGGCGATTGCGGATTTCGCACTGCTCTACGATCCCCGTGACCGCATCTCGGAAACCGAGCTTCGCCGCCGGATCAGGACGTCCATGGCCGGCAGCCTCGGCGGCATGGCCACGCTGGCCTGCGAGCTGCACTGGCGCAATTCGCCGAGGTCGCTGGCATCGGTCTGCGGCGCCGATCTTTCGCGGGACGCCCGTGGCCACTGGATGTCCCCCGGCGAAAACGTGCCGCCCGCCTGGGAAGCGCAGGGCCGCATCGGCGACGCCCCCGGCCATCGCACCGGGCTGGGCAATGACCTGCTGACGCAGGCGGACCTCAAGCGCCTGACCGATCATCTTTTGGCCTATCGCAGGAACGCCGCCGGGATGCCCTCCGCCCCTGCCTCTGTCCGCGCGCTGGCAAGCCCCGTGGCCCCGCCCCAGCGGCCCGAATCCATCTCGGTCGATCATCACGACCCCTATCTCGTCAACTACCGGGGCGAGCCGATCCCGCTGCGTGTCGGCGACAAGGACGCGGCCGGGGGAAGCCGGGCCGGCCGGCCCGAAACGAGGCCCCCGGCGCTGACCTATGACGAGAACGGGAACAGGGCTGTACGCGAGCAGCCGGGCTTCGGGCCGTTTCTTCCCCATCCCGCCACGGGGCCTGCGCCCGCCGGGCCGCAGCCTTGGCCCAGCCATGCGGCGAGCGTCCATTCCCGCGACTGCCGGCCCTTCCGCATGGACCGCCCCGGCCGCGAAGGCGCCGGTCCCAGCCAGGTCGAGGCCGCGCTGGACCCCCGCGCCCGGACCCGGGACCGCTTCCCGCTCTGCTCGGTCGATCGCCAGCTTGCGGGATACCGGGGTGACATGGGCCTTGCGCTGAGTTCCCATGTCCATGGCGACCCTGCCACGCCCCTGCTTGAAAGCTATGAAGGCGAATCGATCCAGGTCCGGCTGATCCAGGGCGCGCAGGAGGTGCAGCATGTCTTCCGCGTGCTGGGCCAGCCCTTCCGCCGCAATGCCGACCAGCCCTTCCCCCGCGCCGCACTGGCGCTGGACCCGCAGCCGGGTCCGACGCGCCACCGTCTTTGCGCCGAGGCGATGTCGGACGGCCGCCCCGAGGACTATCGCAGGTGGCTGGAACGGGGCGTCAAGGAATTCGACCCCCCGCAGGACCCGGCGGATAGACAGTTCTGGGAACGGCACGAGTGGCTCTTGGCGCATTGCGACAACCCCGAGGGCTTCACCTTCGTGCAGGAGGTCGGCCTTTCCGAGCATTTCGAGATGCGCGGCACGCTGCGCTCGGACGTGGGCGGCAGCGGGATCGAAAGCATCACCGCGTTCACGGAGGCTTTTGCCCCTGCCGTGGCGGCGTCCCGCAGGTCCGCAATCACGGACCGCGACGGGCACCGGGTGCCCGAGGGGGTGGCGGATTCGCTTTACGACTTCGGCTCGATCGACGCGACCTGGAACGGGGCCTGGGGCCTTGTGCGGACCTATCGCGACGCGGATACCATCGACCCCGCGTCAGGCAGGCCGATCGGCAGCCGGCTGAGCGCGATCGGGCAGGCGCGGGGCGGGTTGCGGACCTTCGGAACCTCGACTGAATCCGCCGATGCCCCAGAACCCGTCCCGCCCGCCTCAAGCGGCCTGTCCTGCCCGGCAAGGCCCGTATCCGGCATCCTCACCCACCGCAGCGAATCCGTGATCGTCGCGCTGCAGACCCGCGACATCTGGCCCGAGGGAACCGATTACGGGCTGGGCCGCCATGACCCGGACGGGCTGATGCTGGCGCTGCTGCGCCCCGAGGCACTGGCCGGGAACGTCGGCTTCCATGACGAGAACTGGGGGAACGGCCTTTCCCGCGACACGGTGCTGAAGGCGGTCAAAGCGGCCTATCATCGGGGGCCCGAGCCCTTCGTCATGCGGGTGAACGCGGGCGATTGCGTGACGCTGCGCTTTGTCAACCTGCTGCGGGACGAGGGCCGGCGCGGAGGCCTGCGCGACCTGCTGGGGGATGCGCGGATGCCCCCCATCGTGCCGCTCAACACCGACCCGGCCGTCCGGGCCGACGGGCCCGAGGGCAGGCCGCGCCGGATGATCCTGGACAGGCCCGGACTTGGCCTGCCGGACGGCGGGCTGCGCCCCTCGGCCCGCATGGGGCTGCGGATCGGCCTGCCGGCGCTGGACCTGCTGCGCGACCTGCCGCTGGGCGTGGGCTTTTCCGCGGGCGCCCTGCCGCCTGCCTCGGGCCACGACGTCAGCGTCGGCCCGATCCTGCAGTTCTTTGCCGGGCGCTACCGCGTGGACCCCGAACTCAAGCTTCCGGACGTCCTGAAAGAGCAGTTCCGCCGTTCGCTGCTAAAGGCCGCCGGGGGGCAGGATGGAAACGGCAGTGACCTTTACCCCGCGTGGAAACAGCTTGCCGGGCGATTGAGGCCGGACGTCATCGTTGGGGTCCACGAGGTCCAGCCCGGCCAAGACTTCCTGTTCGAGGTGCTGGGGCGGCGGTTCGGGATCACGCTGTCTGTCCCCGACACCGACCGGTCCGCGCGGCTTCCGGGATCGGATGCCGCCGTGATCGCAAGCCTCTGCGCAGCCCTTCCCTGCGTCACGGATCACGAGGCCCTGCTTGGTGATCTGGAACGGGCCGCCAGCCTTGAGGCCCGGCAGGCCGTCACCGACCGCATCCACTGGATTCCCTATGCCTTCGGCGCGGTGCCCGTCACCTCGACGGCGGACGTGATCTCGCACGTCCCGCACGGGCTGATGGGGGTGATCGACGTGGTGCCGGTGGACTGGGACCTTTCCGCCGACGACACCGCCCGGACAACCCTGCCCCCGTTCGCGGACGGGTTCCCCCGCCGCAGCATCGGCCATGTCCCGGCGGGCGCCGGGCTGCCCACGCAGCGGATCGAGATCCCGCCCGTGTCCCGGCCGGGTCCGATGCCCGTGGACCTGCCTGCCACGCACCTGCGTGAATTCGTGCTGTTCTGGCAGGACGGGCTCAATCTTCACGCCCCGGACAGCCGCACGACATGGCTGTGGGACGACGGCATCCCGGTCAGGAACGTCCGCCCGGTGGCCGATTGCCTTGTCTGCGACGACAGCTATGACCTGGGCGAAGCCGGGGTGAACTACGCCGCCCCCGGCTTCGACCGGATGCTGCGGCGACGGCTGGGGATCGACACCGAGGCCCAGGATGACCTGAACCCCGTGAAATTTCCCCGCGACTTCTTCGACCCCGCGTCCAGCCCGAAGCCGATCGTCCTTGAAGCCTGCGGGGGCGAGGAGGTGGTGATCCGGGTGGTCCATCCGGGCGGCCGCGCCCGGCAACGGGCCTTCGTGATGAACGGCTTTGCCTATGACGACCTGTTCCCCGGCTTCGGCTTTCCGAACGCCGCCCTGCTGGCGCCGGGCAAGTCGGTCTCGGCCTGGCTCACCCCCAGCCTGCGGGCAGGGGACGTGGCGCTGTGGTTCGACGGGCCGCTGACGCGCCGGGCGCAGGGGGTCTGGGGCCTCATCGTCGCGCGCAAGCCGGGCGAGACGCTCGGCTCGACAGGCGAGTCATGCTGACCGGACGCTGGGTCGCGCCGCTTCTGCTGGCCGCAGGCGCCGTGGCTGCGCAGGAAGCCCCGCCCGAGCCGCTGCGCCCGGCGCTGACCGCCGGCATCGAGATCCTTGACGACAGCGGCCGGGCACTTGACCCCGTGCCGCCGGGCGAGCCGTTCCAGCTTGCGGTCTCGGTCCACAACCACGCCGGGCCCGAGCCGCCGGCCGGGCTGCGCCTTGCCGGCTGGCTGCGGCGGGTGTCGGCGCGGAACCTGCCCTGCCACCAGGCCGCGCGAGCCTTCTTTTCGACCGGAAGCCTGCCCACCGACGCGGTGTCCCTGAACGGGCCGGTGCTGGGGGTCCTGTCGGAGGAAGGGTCCTTCACGGTGGTCGATCCCGCGATCAGCCTGGCCAGCGCCAACCTGATCGGCGCCGCGACCCTGCCGGAACAGCCCGCCGCCCTGACTGCAGCGCCGCTGTGGGGGGGCTTTCTGGTCAGCCTGCCCGCGGCGGGCGAGGTGCGGGCGCTGACCGCCTTTGGCGCCCGGTCGCGGGTTGTGGCCGGGGGGCTTGACCGCCCGACCACGCTGATCGCGGATGGCGCCGGGGGCGTCTGGGTTCTTGAGAAAGGGGCGGCGCGGATCAGCCGCTTCGACGCCCGGGGCCACCAGACCGCGACGCTGGCCGCGGTGGCTCTGTCGGGGACCGCCGCCACGATCCTTGCCCGCGACGGGGCAGGCGGCCTGCAGGTGCTGGATGCCGCGACCGCCACGCCGCTGGCCGTCCTGCCCCCCGCGCCGGATGCCATCGCCGAGGCGCTGCTGCCCGGCCCTGATGGCCCCGTGGCGGTCCTGCGTCTGGCCGTGAACCGGCTGGCCGTCCATTATCTCGACGCGCCCGACAGCGCGCGAAAGATTGCGCTGGCCGGTCCCGCCGCGCGCCTGGCCGTCGATCCGGCGGGGCGGCTGGCATTCGCTTGGGACCCCGCGGGCGGGCCGGTTTCGGTCATCGACCTGGCGCGGGGGCATCTGGCCCGGACGGTGGGGGCGCATGGCTCGGCCATCTCGGAGGTCGTGGTCCTGGACCGGATGGCGGTCCTGCTGCGCGCCGACCAGTCCGAGGCGGCCACCCTTGCGCTGGATTCCATCCGCCCCGGAACCGAGCCGCAGCTTGGCGCGGTGCCACTGGGGGCGGCCGCGCCCCGGCCCGTGACGGCACCGGGTTTTCTGCTGGCCGTGCCCGGCGGCAGCGAGGCGCTGGCCATCCACGCCCAGAGCTTCACCGGCTTCGTGGTGGAGCCGACCTCGGCGATCGGTGCGGCGCCGCCCATGGCCTCGGTCCGGCTGCGCGGGGGCGTGCCGCGGACGGCCGCCATCCTGGCGCGCGGCTTTTCCGAAACTGGCCCCGGCCGGTATCGCGCGGGCGCGGTCATTCCCGGCCCCGGCCGCTACGAGCTTGTGCTCAGCACCGGCGTGGGCGGGCTGACGCTGTGCCACGAGATCCCGACCCTGCCCCTGCCCGGGGCGCAGGCGCCCGCCGCACGGATCGCGGCCGAGGTCGCCCCCGCGCCTGCGGCCGACGGATCGCGGCAGGTCACCCTGCGGATCGTCGGGCCGGACGGCCTGGCCCTGCCCGGCGTCGCGGGCGTTCTCAGCGTGGCGGCGCTGGAAACGGGATGGCTGCAGCGGACGGCTTGGCCCGAGCCGGGCGGGGCGGGTTCCGGGATGACCCTGCGCCTGCCGGCCCGGGGCACCTTTGTCGTGACCCTCTCGGGGGCGGACAGCGCCGGCGTTCCCCCGCTTGTGATGGAGCTTGGCCCATGATCTTCCGCGCGAACGCCCTGCTGCTGGTCCTTGCCGCGATCCTTCCCGGTCCTGCCCGGACGCATGAGGGCCATGACCATCCCCCCGTCCCCGCGCAGGCCGTCTTTCCGGCCGAGCGGCTGTCGCCCCCGGACCTGCCGGTGACGGACCGCTTCGGGACGACCAAAGGCTTCGTCAGCCGCTTCGGCGACGCGCCGATGCTGGTGGTCAGCTTCACCTATGCAAGCTGCGGGACGGTCTGCCCCCTATCGAATGCGGTGCTGGCCGAGGTCCAGGGCGAGTTGACCGCCGCGGGGGCGCGGATCGTTTCCCTGTCGATCGACCCCGCCCGCGACACGCCCGCGCTGATGTCTGCCTCGGCCGAACAGTTCAGTGCAGGGCCGTCCTGGGAATGGGTCGCGGGATCGGTGCCCGACACCCGCTTGCTGATGACGGCCTTCGGCGTGCCCGTCGGCCCGCCCGAGGCGCATGTCCCCACGATCCTCGTGGGCAGCCTGTCCTCGGGTCAGTTCACCCGCGTGGTCGGCATCCCCGATCCGGCAAGCCTTCTTGCCATCGCGGGGGCGGAGGCGCGATGAGGCTTGTCCTTGGCGGCCTGCTCGCGCTTGCGGCAGGCATCGCCGCTGCCGAGGACGCGGGCCATGCGCTGTATCAGCGGGGCGAGGGGGCGACGGCGGTGCTGGCCGGGGGCGCCGCGCGGATGCCCGCCCGCGCCCTTCCCTGCGCCAACTGCCACGGGGCCGACACCCTCGGCGGGCGCGAGGGCGGGGTCGTGGTCCCCCCTGTCGGATGGAGCCACCTGTCCGCCCCCACGCCCCGGCGCCCGGCCTATGACGGCCCGGCGCTGGCCCGCGCGCTGGCCGAGGGGCTGGATCCCGCCGGGCGTCCCCTGGGGGCCGCGATGCCGCGCTTCGAGATCGCGCCCGAAGCGCTGGCCGCGCTGGCCCCGGCCTTGGCCGCCATCGAGGCCGAGCAGCAGGCGGGCATCCACGGCGCCGAGCTTGTCCTGCGCCCGCCCTCGGACGCCGCTGCGAGGGCGGGGTTCGAGGCCGCGCTGGCCCGCCTGAACGACGAGGGGGGCGCCCATGGCCGCCTGCTGCGGACCGCCCGCCCGGACGAGGCCGCCGCGCTGGACCTGTCGGATCTTTCGGTCCTGGCGGATGCGCTGGCGGTGGCCGAAGCGCGCGCCCTTCTGTCCGCCGCCGCCGAGGATGGCCTGACCGCCCTGGCTGTCGCCGGACCGCCCCCGGACCAGGGGCTGCAGGCGCAGGCCGCAGCGGCGGGGATCGCGCTCGACCCGTCCTCGGCGGCCGTGCTGGTCCTTGGCGGGCTGTCCGACGATCAGGCCGCGGCGCTGCAGGCCACCGCCATCTTTGCCCGGCGCGATGCCCTCGGCCCGGCGCTGGTCGCCGCCGCCGCCCGTCCGGGCATGCGCCTGGTCCTGACCGATCCCTTTCCCGAGGCTGCCGCCTGGGCGCGCGCCACGGGCCAGGGGCGCAGCGCTGCCCTCGGCCATGCCGCCGCGCGGATGGCCCATGAGGCCGCGGTCCAGGCCGGGCGCCGGTGTTCGGTGGCGCGGCTGGCCGCGGCGCTGGCCGAGGTGGCCGGCCGCGATGTCGCCGTCCGCCGCCGGACGGCGCCCGGCGCGGCCTCTTTCCCGCAGGAAAAATCCCCAAGGCGCTAGCCTTGCCCGCAGGCCTGGCATCTTCACCCATCGCGAGGCGAGATGTCGCAGGACGCCGCGTCCCAAGGGGGAACGCGGATGCTTGACAGGTTCGGCCATGATTGCGCTTGATGGCGAAAAGTGGGGTTCGATGTGATCAGGCTGTTTGCCGCAAGTGGGTTCTGGGCCGTGATGGCGGGCATGGCCTTGGGGCAGGACGGCGGCGTTCCTGCCGAATTGCCGAACCCGGAACAGGCCAGCGCGCTGCGCGAGATCATCGTCCTCATGGAGGATGAGGCCGCCGACCTGCAAAGCCAGATCGAGGCCATGCGGAACGAACTGGCCGTCGGCGGGCAAACCTCGGATGCCGCCCTTCCCGAAGGCGGGACGCCGGCCCCGCCGATGACGGGTCTGGCCGATGAACTCGAAGCCGCGACAGCCCGGGCGCAGGCGGCAGAGGAAAAGGCCGATGCCGCCCAGCGCCTGCTGGCCGAACGCGACGCGGAACTGCAGGCTGCCCGGCAGGCGGCGTCAGAGGCGGCGGATTCGGGCACGCTGCAGGCTGCCGAGGACCGGATCGCGGACCTGACCGCGCAGTTGCAGGCGGCCCAAGGCAACGCGCTTTTGACGGAAAAACGTTTGTCGGCGGCGGAAGCGGCCCTGCAAGGGCGCGAGGCCGAACTGGCAGGCGCCGAGGAACGCGCGGCACAGGCCACGGCCAGCGCCGATGTGCAGGCGGGGATGGAGCGGGATCTGGCCGACCTCGGCGCGCGCCTTGCCGAAGCGGAGGCCGCCCGGCAACAGGCGGAAACGGCGCGCGCCGATCTGGAATCCCGGCTGAACGCGCTGCAGCAGGAGCTTGCGGCGCTGCAGGAGGCCGAGGGCCTTGAAAGCGAATCGCGGGACGCCTTGGCCAGTGCGGAGGCGCGCCTCGCCGAACTGCAGCGGCAGACGGCTGAGGCCGAGACGCGCCTGGCGGAGCTCGGGCAGCAGCGCGCCGCCTTGGAACAGCAGGTCGCCGAGGCCGGGGAAGCCTTTGGCACGACCCAGCAACAGGTCGCCGATCTGACCACGCAACATGAGGCGGCGGAGGCCGAGATCGCCGCTCTGGATACCCGTCGCGCCGAGGCGGAGGCTGCCCTTTCCCAAGTGCAGCAGCAAGTCACTGATCTCACCGCGCAGCGCGACACGGTGGAGGCCGAGGTCGCCGCTCTGGATGCCCGCCGAACGGAGACGGAGGCTGCGCTGTCCCAAGGGCAGCAGCAAGTCACTGATCTTACCGCACAGCGCGAGACAGCGGAAAGCGAGATCGCTGCGCTGGACACCCGCCGGACCGAGGCGGAGGCTGCACTTTCCCAAGTGCAGCAGCAGGTTGCCGATCTGACCGCGCAACGCGAGACGGCGGAGGCCGAGATCGCCGCGCTGGACACCCGCCGGACCGAGGCGGAGGCTGCACTTTCCCAAACGCAGCAGCAGGTCGCCGATCTCGCCGCGCAGCGCGAAGCGGCAGAGACGGAGATCACCGCGCTGGACAGCCGCCGGGCCGAGGCAGAGGCTGCGCTGGCCCGGACGCAAGGGAGCGAGGCTGAACTGCGGCAGGGGCTGGAGGAGGCGACGACGCGGCAGACGGCCGCGACCGCCGCCGCGATCGAGGCCGAGCGCCGCCGGGACGCGGCCGATCAGGCCTTCGCCGCGGCCGAGGACCGCCGCGCCAGTGCCGAGACGGCCCTGGCCGAGGTTACCGCCCGGCTTGAACAGGCATCCGCCACGCGTGCCGCGCTGGAGCAGGAGGCCGCCCGGCTTTCTGCCGAGGTGCAGGAAGCCGCGCCTGCACCTGCCGAGGAGACGGCAGCCCAGGTGGCAGCGGCGCCCGCCCTGCCCGTTGTCGCGGCGGACCCGCAGCCGGCGCGCTGGACGGCAGAGGAGGTCGAGGCCGCCTTGTCGCGCGCCCCGGCGCTGGGCTCGGGTTCCGAGCGCGCCGAACTGCAGCGGCGGCTGACCGCGGGGGAATGCGCGCCAGAGGCCCTGAGGGCCGCCTATGGGCAGATCAACCGACAAACCCTGCTGGCGCTGGTGGCCGAGCTCGGGGCCTGCAACTGACACCACCGGCCCGCAAAGCCGAAAGCGGAGGAAAGACGAGATGAGCAAGACCCGATGGCTCGGCATGGCCCTTGGCGCGGTGCTGGCCCTGGCCACAGGCCCCGCCGCCGCCCAGCAGGAATTCGGCAAGGCGGTGATGACCGGCGGGGCGTCGGGGACCTATATCCAGATCGGCCGCGACCTGGCCGGGCTGATGGCGCAATGCGGCCAGACGCTGAACGTGATCGAATCCGCAGGCTCGCTGGAAAACTTCATGGCCGTGCGCCAGCGCAGCAACACCCAGTTCGGCATCGTCCAGAACGACGTGCTGGAATACCTGAAGACCTATTCCGCCAATGATCCCGACGTGGCCCGCGCGATCTACAACGTCCGCATCGCCTTCCCGCTTTACGACGAGGAGGTGCATCTGCTGGCGACATCGGACATCGACAGCCTTGCCGACCTGGCGGGCAAGCGGGTGGCGATCGGGGTCGAGAACAGCGGCACCTTCCTGACCGCCTCGCTGGTGCTGGACCTGACCGGCACCGAGCCCGCCGAGCGGCGCCTGATCTCGCCTGCCGATGCGCTGCCCGCGCTCAAGGCCGGCGAGATCGACGCCTTCTTCTATGTCGCCGGGGCCCCGACCGCCCTGTTCGCCGAGGGCGAGATCGACGGGGAACGGTTCCAGCTGGTGCCGATCACGGACCAGACGCTCGGCAGCGTCTACGACACGGCGACCATCCCCGCGAATACCTATCCGTTCCAGCCCGAGGCGGTCGAGGGGATCGCCGTCAAGGCGCTGCTGATGACCTTCGAATACGACCCCCGGGGCAACGGCTACCAGCAGCAAAGCTGCAAGGCGGTGTCCGACCTGTCCCACCTGATGCTGACCCGGCTGCCGCAGTTGCAGGAAAGCGGCCATCCCAAGTGGAAGAACGTCGATCTGCAGGACATTCCCCCCGGCTGGGACATCGGCAACTGCGTCAATCAGGGGCTGCAGCCGGACTACCAGCTTCAATGCGCCACCCCGCTTGCGACCGCAACAGCGCCCGAGGAACGGCCCGCACAACCCGCGGAAAGCGAGGCGAACCGGGCTTACCGCGAATATATCTGCGCCACGCTGGGGTGCTGATCCGGGGGAGAGTGCAGGCCGCCGGCTATTCCGTTGCCGGGATCATGCGGACCAGGGCGGACGGGGCGCTTTCCGAACCATCCGCCCCGATCGCGGTCACGCGCCATGCGCTGACCGGAAAGGGCAGGATCAGCCCCGGCACCCGTGTTTCCTGAACCGGCAGCGGCTGTCCCGCGGGGCCGAAGACCTCGACCCGGAAGCGGACGGACGGAACGCCGCCGGGCAGGCGCCAGATCATCTCGCTGCCGCCGCCCGGCCGGGCCTGGAAGACGGGCACCGGCGCTGCCGGGGTGCCCGGCGCATCGGCCGCCGTAAGCGCCTGCAACCGTTGCTGCGGCCCCGGCAGGCCGGGGGCCGCGGCATACCACAGCCGCGCGGTGCCGGGGTCCGGCGCGGCTCCGGTGCCGGTTTCATGAAGCTGCCCGAGGTAATAGGCCGCGCGGGCGCTTCCGCGCAGGGCCGCACGGGCATAGGCGATGGCCGCCCGCGCAGGATCGCGGCTGTCGAGTTCCAGCGCCTGTGCCATCAGGGCTGGAATGGCGGGCTCTGGCGTGATGGCCGCCGCGCCTGGAACCGGAAAGGCCGGTTGCGGTGGGACAGCCGCGGGCTGCCGCGCTGCGGATGCCGTCTGGTCCATGGCGGCCCCGACTGCAGGCGCCGGGCGCATGGCAGCGGGCGCAGGCGCTTGGCCCCATTGCAGCCAGACCCATGCCGCGCCGCAGGCGAGAAACGCCGCCCCCAGCCACCGCACCAGACGCCCGCCGCCTTCGCGCCGCGGGGGAAACAGGGCTTCATGGAGGGCGGGGGTCGGGACAGGATCGTGACGGGGCAGGCTGCGCAGGGTGTCGGATCGCCGCGCCGGGCGCTCTTGCGACGCGTGGGTTCCGGGGGCCGCTGGCAGGCCGGGATGCGCGGCAGCCAGCGGGGAAAGACCATCTGCGAGGGCAGGCGGCTCGGCATGGTCCGGGATGCCGGTGCCGTCGGATACCGGGGGATGCGGCGCCGCGACTGCGGTCTGATCCTCAGGGCTGGGCGCAGGGGGGATGGTGGCGACGTAGTCCGATCCCGTCGCCTGCTCGGCCAGACGGCTCAGCACGCCGGTGGCGCTTGCCTCGTCCAGCACGGCGCCCGCCCATGCGCCGTCGATCCGGGACAACCCTGCCGCTGCGGCGGTTCCCAGGCAGTGATCGGCCATGACGTTGATCAGCCGGGGCAGGCCCAATCCGAAGAAATGCAGCACCTGCATCGCGCTGGTGTTGAAGATCGGCGCGGTCGCGCCCGATTGCGCCAGCCGGTGCGCGACATAGCCTGCGGTGTCGCCCGCGCCCAGCGGGGTCAGGACCGCATGGGCGCCCCGCGCGAAAGGCAGCCCCGGTGCGGCCAGCCGCCCGCGCAGTTCCGGCCGGCCGGCGAGCAGCAGCGTCAGGTCGCCCCCTGCGGCCAGCGATGCGAGGGCTGCGATGTCCGCGACCTCCAGTGCCTGCGCGTCGTCCACCATCAGCAGGGTGGGATGGCCGTTGGCCCGGTTCGTTTCGGCAAACCGGCGGAGCTGGTCGGAAAGGCTGGGACCGTCGCCCCCGTCGGGCAGGCCGAAGGCATCGCCCAGCTGATCGGAAATGCCGCCGGGCCTGGACTGCAGGGCCGAAACAAGGCCGGTGATCCATCCGTTGCCGTGGCGCCGATCCGCCAGCAGCTTCAGCAGCGCCGTCTTGCCCGTCCCGGCAACGCCCGTCAGCGACAGGACGGGCGCGCCTGCAGCAACCCCTTCCCCGATCCAGTCGAGCACGCGCCGGTGAGGTTGCGAGGCGTGAAACAGGGCCGGGTCGGGCGCGCTGCCGAATGGCGCCCGGCGAAGACCGAAATGATCGAGACAGGCCACGGACATGACGCGCTGGATGTTGCCCGCTTGGCCGCGGGCGCGCAAGCAAGGCGGCCCTGCAGGGCGATCCCACCCCGGATAGCGCAACCGCCGTGGGCGAGGCCCCGAACCCTGTCCTGACAAGGCAAAGGCGAGCCGCGGTCCTTGCCCCCGCACGCCCCTGCGCCTGCAGCGGATGGTCCGGCCCTGCCGGCAATGAACCCACGGGAAAACCCGATCCGGCGCAAGCGCCTCTGGCAGATGACGCCCGCAGCGCAGGATGCCGCTCCGCGGGCTGGCCGCCGGTCGGGCGCCGAAGGGGCAGGGGAACCCTGGCCCCGCTGCCGTCCGAAGCGGAAGTTCACCCGTCGGAAAGGGCGTCAGGTTCGCTTTCGTCGATGTCGGCCCCGGCCTCCATCCCGGCGCCGGGCATCTCCTCGGCCTCGGCCAGCCGGGCCGCGTCGGTGGTGCCGAAGCGGGCCGCGACATCGGGGGCATAGCGCAGCAGGTCCGACCGCAGCCGCAGAAGCGACAGGTCCTTGGTCTTCGCTTCAAGCATCACGTCGAACTCCAGTCCCGCCGCCTCGCGCATGAAGGTGGCGAACTCGAAGGGATTGGTGAAATCCGCGTGGCCCGTCCAGACCGGCGGCAGCAGCACCGTCTTGACGCGGGACGTGGCCCTGACCACCTGCTTCGTCAGCGCCCCTTTGGGCGGGCCGGATGTCTTGGTCGCCTCTCGTTCCTTGTCCGTGACCTTTCGCTTGATCTCGCGCATCTCGGTCCGGGGCGAAGAGAAATGGATCTTCGGCCGCACGCCTTCGGGCCACGAGCCGATGAACCGTTCCAGCGCGGTCCGCAGCGCCAGCCCCTCGGGGTTCAGGCACCAGTGATGCTGGTAGTCGAAGATCAGCGGCACGCCGCAGCGGTCGTGGATCCACAGCACATCGGCGGCGGAAAAGCGGATGTCGTCGTTTTCCAGCACAAGGCGGCGGCGGACATGGTCGGGGCATTGGGTGTAGCCCTCGATCCAGCGGGCGCGGCTTTCCTCGCGGTTGTCGTAAACGCCGCCGACATGGGTCACCAGCACCGCTTCCGGTCCCATGCCCATCCGGTCCAGCATCTCGGCCTGCGAGGACAGGTCCCAGATGCTTTTCGCCGTCAGCGCCGGGTCGGGGCTGTTCAGCAGCACGAACTGCGAGGGGTGAAAGGACAGCCGGATGTCCAGATCGCGCGCCTTGCGCCCCAAAGCCGAAAGCTCGGCATCGCTTTCGGCCACCATGCCGTGGAACTGCGGCATGTCCGGGTGGGTCGCATAGGGCGCGAGGTCCGAGGACATGCGATACATCCCGATCCCCGTCCGGGCCAGGTAGTCGAGGATCGCGTCCACGTATTCCAGCGAGGTCTTGAGATGCGGGTTCTGCTGCCAGCGCCGGGTGTCGTTGCTTTTCAGGCCGGGCTGTCCCATCACCTTGACGGGAAAGCCCATCCGCAGGGGTCGTTCATTCATCGGGCACCTGTTCCTCGGGAAAGCCGATCCGGGCGGCGAAGTCGTTCCAGTCGGCCGGGCGCAGGGCGCCGCCAGTGGCCTGGACATGGCCGCTGCCGTATTCCGTGCCTGCGCCGGGGGGCCGGTGGTCGGCCAGAAAGCGGATGAGGTCCGTTCCGGTCGCGGTGCGCGCGGCGAAATGGACCCAGCCCGGCCGGTAGCCGGTGTTCGCGGCCAGCACGATCTTGTTCTTCAGCCGGCCGCGCCAGGCCTGCGCGACCAGCGGATGAACCTGGCAGGGCGAGGCAAAGCGGATCAGCGCGATGTCGCCGCGCACCTTCGGCGGCGTCCGGCGGGCGCGGTCGAGTTCCGCGGCGACTTCGGCGCGGGCTTCGCGCAGAAGGGCGGTCTCGGGGTGGTCGCCCTTCACAAGTTCCTTGGGTCCGTCGCATTTCAGCAGAAGCTCAAGCGCCGGGCCTGCGTCGGCCCTTGCCGTCCGGCGCGGGGCGTTGACCAGCGCCACCGCCTCTTTCAGCGCCGTCTTGCCGTATCGCGCCTGCGCCGCGGCAAGCTCGGGGAAATCGCCCGTTGCCATGTCGCCGATCAGCCCCAGGGCGGCCAGCCACGAAAGCCCCTCGGCCTGGCCCAGCCCTTCGGCGCACCAGAAGGCCAGCAGCGCCGAGGTCGGCTCGGGCACCCAGCCGTCGCCCGAGATCACCACCGCCCCGCCGGGGTTGCCCGAGGGGACGTGGTGATCCACCAGCACCGTGGGCACCCCGGGCAGGATGTCGCCCTCATGGATGCCCAGGTCGGTGACGATCAATCCGCCGGGCCGGCATGCCTGCAATTCATGGCCCATGGCGGGCGACCAGGGGTTTTCGCCCTTGCCGATGATGCGGATCCCTGCGGGCCGGCCGGCGCGGTCCAGCGCACGGGCAAGGATCGCCGTCGCCGCCAGCCCGTCCGCATCGAAATGGCCGAGGATCAGCGCCGGCCGGGCCGGGTCGAAACCGTCAAGCGCCGCCCGGAAGGCGGGGCCGACTTCTGAGGGGTTCTGGGGGCTGCGGCTGGGCATGATCCCCAACGACGCAGGCGCTAGCTGGTTTCATGGCGCGACGGCGCGCGCGATCCCGGTGGTGGCCTGTCGCCCGCCGCAGGACCGGGTCATCTTTTCCGCCGGATGCCGTGGTCGATGCTGAGAAGGTGGCGTTCCATCGCCGCGGCGGCGCCGGTGCTGTCATTGGCGGCGATGCGGTCGGCCAGGGCCGCGTGCTGTTGGCCGAGGTCGCGGATGCGGACGGCGTCCAGCCGATCCCTCCGCCAGGCGGCCCAGTCGGATTGCTCGCGGATGCTGCGGATCTGGTCGTAGACGCGCAGGAACAGCGGGTTGCGCGCCAGTTCGGCGATGCGGAAGTGGAAGATCGCGTCGGCGATCTCGTAGCCTTCGGGCGTTTGCGCGGTCAGCGTGTTGGCCATCAGGTCGCGCAGGGCGCGGGCGTCCTCGGGGGTCGCGCGCTCGGCGGCCAGCGCGGCCAGGGCCGGCTCGACCTCCATCCGCACCTCCATCACGTCGGCGGGGGTGACGCTGCGGACCAGCGCCCCGAGGCCGCCGGGCACCGGGGGCGGCAGGGTGAAGGTGCCCTGCCCGTGGCGGCGGAACAGCAGCCCGTCGCCTTCCAGCACCGCCAGCGCCCGCCGCAGCCGGGTGCGGCCGACGCCGAAGCGGATGGCAAGCTCACGCTCGGGCGGCAGGCGGCCGCCTTCGTCGGCAATGCGGTGCAGGTCGGCCCGCAGCCTGTCCTCGAGCGATAGGGTTTCCGCGTCAGGCGCCGGCAAGGTCGATCCACATCCTGATCGAGGTCAGCAGCAGGAAGATCCCGAAGGCCATCCGCAGCTTGCGCCGGTCGATGCTGTGGGCCAGCCGGACGCCATAGCCCGCCATCCAGGTGGACAGCGGGATGATGACGGCGGCCAGATACAGGTTGACGTAGCCCAGGGACAGCGGCGGCAACCCGTCCTGTCCCAGCCCGGTCAGCGCATAGATGATGGCGCCGGGCAGGCCGATGACGAAGCCGATGGCGGCCGAGGTGCCGACCGCGCGGCGGATGTCGTAGCCGAGGAAGTTCAGCAGCGGCACGCAGACCGTGCCGCCGCCGATCCCCATCATGGCCGAGACCGCGCCCGCGAAGACCCCGAAGCCCGCCCAGGCGGCGGCGGGAAAGCTGCGCGGCTCGACGTCCTGCGCGGGCTTGCGCAGGATCATGTCGCCGGCCACGAACAGCGCGATGGTGGCGAAGACCGCGACCAGCACCCAGCCCGAGACATAGCCGCCGACGACCGATCCCAGCACCACGCCCAAGACGATCCACGGCACCCAGCGCCGCAGCAGGGCCGTGTCGATGGCGCCCCGCTTGTGATGCCCGATCCCTGAGGACAGCGAGGTGAAGACGATGGTCGAGAGCGAGGTTCCCACCGCCACCTGCATCGTCAGCGCGGGATCCATGCCCGTCAGCGACAGCGCGAAATACAGCGCCGGGACGATCACGATCCCGCCGCCCACGCCCAGAAGCCCGGCGATGATGCCGCCGAAGGCCCCTGCGGCGAGGGCGATCAGGGTCAACTGGACCAGTGCCTCGGTCGTCATGCCCAGCATCGCGTCCTCCGCCGGGCCGTTCCGGTTGCCTGCGTCATGTCAGCGCCCCACCGCATAGGCCTGCATCAGCCGCGGGGTCGCTGCGGCGCGCAGGATGCCGTCGGGCTCGCGCAGGGCGGCGGTCAGCCGGCCCACGGCCCAGGGTTCCGTGACCTCGATGATGTGGCCGCGGGCGCGCAGGTCGGCGATTACCGCCTCGCCGAAGGCCGGTTCCATCAGCATCCGCGCCGGTTCCGCCCTCCTCGGGTAGAACGAGCCCTGGAAATGCAGCGAATGGAACAGCGGCCGGTCCATGTTGGCCTGCAGGTTGCCGCCGTGGTGGACGAAGCGCAAAAACCAGATGAGCTGCCACTGGTCCTGCTGGTCGCCGCCGGGCGTGCCGAAGGCCAGCCAGCGGTCGCCGTTCCGGGCCATGGACGGCGTCAAGGTCGTCCTTGGCCGCGCGCCGGGGCGCAGGCCCGAGGGCACGCCCTCCTCAAGCCAGAACATCTGCGCCCGGCTGTTCAGCGGGAAGCCGAGGCCGGGGATGACCGGAGAACTTTGCAGCCACCCGCCCGAGGGCGTGGCCGAGACCATGTTCCCCCAGCGGTCGATCACATCCAGATGCACGGTATCGCCGCGCTTTTCGGTCAGGTGCGCCATGGTCGGCTCGACGCTGACTGCCCGGCCCACGCCGAAGTCGCGCGAGGCCCGCGCGATGGCGGCATCGGCCAGATGCTCGTGGCCCGGCACTCGTCCGGGGCGCTGCTCGGTCGAGGCCTGCGCGCCGATCAGCTTGCGCCGTTCGGCGGCGTAACCCTCGGACAACAGCACGTCCATGGGGATGTCCGAAAAGTCAGGGTCGCCGTAATAGGCCTCGCGGTCGGCATAGGCGAGCTTCATCGCCTCGGTGACGGTGTGGACGAACTCGGCGCCGACCGGGTCCATCGCGGCGATGTCGATGCCGCGCAGGATCGTGAGCGCCTGCAGCAGAACCGGCCCCTGCCCCCAAGGCCCGGTCTTGTAGATCGTCCAGCCGTGGTAATCGAGCGACAGCGGTTCCTCGGTCCGCGCCCGCCAGCCCG
>NZ_JAUNPC010000028.1:0-2666 GCF_030536915.1 Paracoccus sp. (in: a-proteobacteria) | reverse complement strand
GTCCAGCCGTGGTAATCGAGCGACAGCGGTTCCTCGGTCCGCGCCCGCCAGCCCGACAGGTCCTCGCGCGCCAGAAGGGCGCGGTGGCGCTGGCCGGTCACGTCGGCGACCTCAGCGGTTTCGACGAAACCGGCAATGGCCTCGGCGACGAAGCCGTCCGACCAGATGGCGCGGGCGGCCTCGATCTGGCCCAGCCGGTCGTCGGATGCGGCCTCGGCCTCGGCCACGATGCGCTGCCAGGTGGCGGCAAGGTCGGGGTTGCGGAAGATCGCACCCGGCTCGGGCGCCTCGCCAGCCGGCATGAACACCGCCGCCGAACTGGGCCATTCGTCGCGCAGGAAGGCGTCGATGCCCTTGATGGTGTTGGCCACGCGCGGCAGCAGGGGATGGCCGTCGCGGGCGTGAAAGATCGCGGGCTCCATCACCTCGCGCAGGGTCAGGCTGCCGCCTTCGGCCAGCAGCTTCATCCAGCCGTCGAAGGCCCCCGGCACGACCGTCGCCAGCAGCCCCGATCCGGGGATCAGCGTCAGGCCAAGATCGCGCATCGCCGCAATGGTCGCGGCCTTCGGCGCAGGCCCCTGCCCGCAGATCACCTGCGGCTCACCGTCAGCCTTGCGCCAGATCACCGGCAGGTCGCCCGCCGGGCCGTTCAGATGCGGCTCGACCACCTGCAGCACCAGGCCCGTCGCCACCGCCGCGTCGATGGCGTTGCCGCCGCGTTCCAGAACGCCCATGCCGGCGGCCGAGGCGATCCAGTGGGTCGATGCAACGGTGCCGAAGGTGCCCCGGATCTCGGGCCGGGTGGTGAAGTCGCTCATCGTCAGTCCCTTTGGTTTATTGTCATTCGCGGGGGTCGAGCGCGTCGCGCAGACCGTCGCCCAGAAGGTTGAAGCCCAGCACGACCAGGAAGATCGCAAGCCCCGGCCACAGCGCCAGCCATGGCGCCTGCGCCATGAAGTTCTTGGCCGTGTTCAGCATCGACCCCCAAGACGGCGCGGGCGGCTGCTGCCCTAGCCCAAGGAAGGACAGCGAGGCTTCCGCGATGATCGCGGCGGCGACCGTCAGCGTGGCCTGAACGAGGATGGGGGGCATGGCATTGGGCAGGATATAGCGGGTCAGGATGCGGCGGGTGGACAGGCCGATGGCATGGGCGCCCTCGACGTAATCCTCGGCCCGGATGTTGATGACCTGCCCCCGCGTCAGCCGCACGAAGATCGGCGTGGCCGAGATCCCGATGGCGATCATGGCGTTGGTCAGGCTGGGGCCGAGGAAGGCCGCCAGCGCGATGGCGAGGATCAGGAACGGCACCGCCAGCAGCGCCTCGGTGCAGCGCGAGATGACCGCGTCGGTCCAGCCGCCGAAATAACCCGCCAGCACGCCCAGCGGCACGCCTAGCAAAATGGCAATGCCGACCGAGACGATGCCCGCCAGCACCGAGGCCCGCGCCCCCCAGATCATGCGGGACAGCACGTCACGGCCGATCTCGTCGGTGCCCAGCGGATGGGCGGCGCTTGGGGCCTGCCGCACGGCGGCCCAGTCGGTCGCCGCAGGATCGGGGATCGGCAGCAGGGGCGCCAGCAGCGCGATCAGCAGGAAGGCCCCCACGATGATCGCCCCCAGGATCGCGCTGCGATGGGTGCGGAACTTGCGCCAGCTTCGCCGGGCGGGGGTGTCGATGACGGGCGCGACGGTGCGCGCGGCGATCGCCTCGTTCGCCATCACGCCGCCCTCAGGCGGGGATTGAGAAGGATATACAGCATGTCGGCCACAAGGTTCATCAGGATGAAGCCCACCGCCGTCACCATCACCACGCCCTGCACGACGGCGTAGTCACGGGTGAAGACGGCATCGACCACCAGCTTGCCGAAGCCGGGGATGGTGAAGATCTGTTCCGTCAGCACCGCGCCCGCGATCAGCTCGCCGAAGAGCAGCGCGGTCAGGGTGACGATCGGGGTCAGCGCGTTGCGGAAGGCGTGGCGCATGACGACGCGGCGTTCCGGCACGCCCTTGGCGCGGGCGGTGCGGACATAGTCCTGCTTCAGCACCCCCAGCATGGACGACCGCGTGTGCCGCATCAGCGCGCCCGCAAGCCCCGTGCCCAGCACGAAGGCCGGCATGATCATGGTGCGCATGGACTGCACGAAATCCTCGGTCGGTGGCACATAGCCCGAGGCGGGCAGAAGCTGCCAGCGGACCGAGACCAGCATGATCAGCAGGATGCCCAGCCAGAAGTTCGGCACCGACATGCCCGACAGCGCCACCATGTTCGCGGCATAGTCGGTCAGCGTGCCCTTGCGGACCGCCGAGAGGATGCCCGCGGGGATGCCGATCACCAGCGCAATCAGCAGCGCCATGACGCCAAGCTGCAGCGTCACCGGCAGCTTCTGCAGGATCAGTTCCGTCACCGGCTGGCCGGTCCTGAGCGACATCCCCAGGTCGCCCTGCAGGGCCGCCGTCAGCCAGTTGAAATATTGCACCGGCAGCGGGTCGTTCAGGCCGAGCTGCTCGCGGATCGCGGCCAGTGCGATGGGGTCGCGTTCCTCGCCCGCCATCGCCAGCACCGGGTCGCCCGGCAGCAGTTTCTGCAGCGCGAAGACGAAGACCGAGATCAGCAGGATCGTCGGGATGGCGGTCAGCACGCGCCGCAGGAAAAGGTTGAGCATGGG
>NZ_JAUNPC010000223.1 GCF_030536915.1 Paracoccus sp. (in: a-proteobacteria) | reverse complement strand
CGTCCGGCCGGGCCGATGAAGGGGCGGCCGCCCCGGTCCTCCTCGTCGCCCGGCTGCTCGCCCACCAGCATCAGCGGCGCATCGAGCGGCCCCTCGCCCAGCACCGGGGCGCGGCCTTCCGCCCAGGGGGCGGGGATCACCGCCGGCAGGGCGGCATGATCGGCCGGGCGGCGCTCATGGCCGGCATCGCCCCGCGCCTCGGCCGGCGTTTCCTCCGACAGGCGGGCGCGGGCGGCCTCCGCGGGCTCCGCCTGGGCCGGGGCGGCCCCGGCCGCGGGAAGCTCGTCCTGCGGTTGCGTATCGGCGTCCTTGCTTCGCTTCCGCTGCGCGCCACCGGTCGCCGCTGGCCGGCGCTTCGCGGTGCGGGGAAGATCGAGGGGCAGGCGGGATTGCTCGGGCATGGCGCAGGGAAAACCCGGAAGGCCCCGGAGAGTTCCGCGAAGGCCTTGCGGCTGCTGGACTTTCTGTGGGCGCGGCCTTTCCTGGCCTTCGCCGCGCTGGTAGACAGGGCAACTGTTTTTTCGATTCGGGGCGCCTGGCCGGTGCGGGCCGCGCCCTTTTCCGCGCGGGGGTGTTGAAGCCATGAAATTCACGGTGGACCGGGCGGTGCTGCTCAAGGCGCTGGCGCATGTGCAAAGCGTGGTGGAGCGGCGCAACACCATCCCCATCCTGGCCAATGTCATGCTGGCGGCCCAGGAGAATACCCTGACCATGACCGCCACCGACATGGAGATCGCCATTGTCGAGGCGGTGCCAGAGGTGACGGTGGCGCGCGCCGGCCGCACCACCGCCCCGGCGGCGACGCTGTACGAGATCGTCCGCAAGCTGCCGGACGGCGCCCGCGTGGAGCTGGACCATCCCGGCGGCGACGCGCCGCTGGCGCTGCGCGCCGGCCGCTTCGCCACCTCCCTGATGGTGCTGCCCGTCGAGGACTTCCCCTCCATGACCGAGGGCAAGCTGCCGCACGGCTTCGACATCACGCCCACCATGCTGCGCGAGCTGGTGGACCGGACGAAGTTCGCCATCTCCACCGAGGAAACCCGCTACTACCTGAACGGCATCTACGTCCATGCGACGGAGGCCGAGGGCCAGCCCGTGCTGCGCGCCGTCGCCACCGACGGCCATCGCCTCGCCCGCATCGAGGAGCCGCTGCCGGAAGGCGCCGCCGGGATGCCCGGCGTCATCATCCCGCGCAAGACGGTGAACGAGATCCGCAAGCTGGCCGACGAAACCAGCGAGCCGGTGCAGGTGCGCCTGTCCGACACCAAGATCCGCTTCGCCTTCGGTTCCGTCCACCTGACCAGCAAGCTGATCGACGGCACCTTTCCCGAATATGAGCGCGTCATCCCGCGCGGCAACGACAAGATCATGACGGTGGACAAGCGCGCCTTCGCCGAGGCGGTGGCGCGCGTCGCCGCCATCTCCTCCGAGCGCTCGCGCCCGGTGAAGCTGTCGATCAAGCCGGACAGCCTGACGCTGACCGCCTCATCCCCCGACCAGGGGCAGGCGGAGGAGGAGCTGGATGGCGGCGCCGTGACCTATGGCTCCAGCCCGATCGAGATCGGCTTCCAGGCCCGCT
>NZ_JAUNPC010000222.1 GCF_030536915.1 Paracoccus sp. (in: a-proteobacteria) | reverse complement strand
GAACCACGGCACCGACGCGGCCCATTTGGGACTCGAGGGCATCGTGATGAAGGCGATCGAAAGGAAGATGCCGATCAGATAATAGAGATACGAGTTCCCGAGCGGCTGGAAGCCGAACAGATCGAGCAGGAAAACCTGGTTGATCGCCATCAGCACGCCCGCGGCGCCGAGGATATACACCACGATCAGCGCGAAGCCCGAGGGGCGCGCCGGCGGCGGCGGGTCAGAACTGTGATGCATGTGCTGCTCGTCCGTGGTCACCTGACCAACCGGCGGCGGCATCTTCGCGTCTGTGACTGATTCTTGGGTCATCGGGTCCAATCCTGAAAATCGGCGAGCCGACGCAGATCCGCGCCGGCCCGGTTAGCAGAGGCAGACCTCAGTTGGATGCCTGACCGAGGGCCGCCTTGGCTTCGGCCCACTGCGCCGCGAATTGCTCCGGCGGCAGATCCCGGTTCGCCGGCAGGAACTCCTCCCAGGCGGCGCGAACCGCGTCGAGACGGGCGATCCGCTGCTGGTTCCAGGCTTCGGACTCTTCGGTCCAGATGCCCTTCTCGGTCAGATAGCGGATCGCGCCCTCGTGGAAGGGAACGTCGATCGGGGGTGTCCCCGAGATGGCGAGATCCCAGCGGTGCATGGTCGCGGTGGCGTCCTTGTAGAGATCGAAGCTCTCGTCCAGCGCCTTGGTGAACGCGTAGACTTCATCGGCCGACTTGTCGGCGAGGGCCACGATCACCGGATAGCGGTAGGCGGCCATCGGAACCGATTCGCCCGGCGGAAGGCCGGCGGCGATGTCTTCCTCAAAGGAACCCATGATGGGCAGGACGTCCAGCAGCTTGGTCCAGCCTTCCTGGTCGTTCGGGTCCAGAGGCACCCACTTGATCCCGCGCGGGGACGACGCCAGCTCGTAAAGCTGGCTGGTCGTCGGCGTGGTGCAGGTGAAGTCCGCCTCGTTCCTGGTCATCGAGCTCATGGCGGCGGCGTAGGTGGGGAACATCACCACCTCGACATCGTCCAGCGTCATGTCGCCGAACGCCAGGATCGCCTCGCACTTCACGTTGATCGACGGGTTGCCGACGACGAAAGCGGCGCGCTTGCCGCGTGCGTCGGCAATCGTCTCGATCCCGGCATCCCCTGCCGCCACCATCGACAGCGACGCCGGACGACCCGCGACCGCACGCAGGTTCTGCGGGCCGAAATCAGGCGTCGCATAGTCGTATTCGCCTTCGGACAGGAAATAGGTCTCGGTCGCGAGGAAGCCGTAATCGGCCCGGCCCAGCAGCAGCGGCTGCAGGCGGCCGATGCCGCTGCCCGAAGGCTGGATGCGGACCCTGGTATTGGCGTGCCGCCCGAACGCATCCGCGATGGCCGAGGCTTCGGCGTAGCCTGCCGAGCCCACGTCATAGGCCGTCCAGATCATCGTGCCGGGCAGTTCCTGCGCAGCCGCACCGGAGACGCCAAGCGCAAGGGCAGCGGCGCCGACGCGAAGTGTATTCACGAAATTCATGGATGCTCCTCCCAAAACATCAAACTGGGCCATCGCGGCGTCGGGCGCCAGTCGCGCCGTGCCTGCTGCCCGGTA
>NZ_JAUNPC010000221.1 GCF_030536915.1 Paracoccus sp. (in: a-proteobacteria) | reverse complement strand
TGGTGACGTCGAACAGCGCCTGCGGCAGCGTCAGCCCTCCGCGGCAGGCAAGGTATTGCGGCGTCCAGACGGGATCGAACTTCTGCTTGAAGGCGCGCAGCCCCTCGAAATTGTAGAACTCGTCGCCGCGCCGGTAGATGAAGGTGCCGACGCGGTTCCAGGTCGAGGCCAGCGGATGGTCGGTCAGCCCTGCCAGCGGGGCGGCGCCGAGGTTGAACCAGCGATAGCCCTGCGCCTGCCCGTAAAGCAGCAGATGCGCGAAAAGGGCGTCCATGACGATGTTCGGCGCCTCGGGCAGATGGCGCATCAGGTCGATCGACAGCTCGCCGCCGTCGCCGCTGCGCCAAAGGTTCGCGAAGGCGAGGATGCGCTCGCCGCGCCGCATCACGGCGCAGTCGAACTCGGCGATATAGGCTTCATCGAAGCGGCCGAGCGAAAAGCCTTTCTCGCGCCCGCTCTTGCTGGTCAGCCAGGCGTCCGAGACGGCGCGCAGTTCCGGCAGGATCGCAGGCACCTCGGCCTTGGGCACGACCGAGAAGGCGATCCCCTCGCGCCCGGCCTTGCCTCTGGCATAGCGCAGGGGCTTGCGGGCGGGCAGGGTGAGGGTGAAATCCGCCAGCGGCACCCGCGCGACCTCGCCGATCTTCAGGATCGCCAGCCCCATGTCGAGGTAGAAGGGCAGGAACGCGGGCTGGACGGCGTAGAAGACGGCCCGCGCCCCCGCCCGGTCGGCGGCTTCGGCAAAGCGCCAGATCAGCACGGGGGCGGATTGCGCCTCGCCCACCGGATCGCCCATCGTGATCCAGCTCGATCCCCGCTCGGCATACATCAGGAAGGCCTTGCCGTCCTCGGCCACAAGGAAGCGCTTGTCGCCCAGCAGCGCCACGCAGGCCTGCGTGTCGGAGGAGCCCGCGAGGATCCGGCGGACGGCCGGGGGGACCGGGATGGGCGGATCGGCCGGCCGCATGACGGGGCGGTTCACGAGCGTGTCGATCGCCAGCGCCGCCGCCAGGACGGAGAGCGCCAGCGTGGCGCGCAGGAAGCGTGGCGCGTCACCTTTCCATGCAAACTCCCACCACAGGTCCGCCCGGTAATCGACATGGCGATAGGCCAGCAGGCCGATCAGCGTGCAGGCGGCCACCACGATCACGATCAGACCGATCCAGGTCCGGTCCGGCCGGAAGAAGCGCCAGTCGCCCTTGCGGTAGAAGGCCGGGCCGGCAACCGTCAGTCCTGCGGCGATGGCGGAGAGCAGCAGGGCCTCTTCCCAGTCGAGCCCCTTGGCCAGGGAAAAACCGGCCCCCAGCAACAGCAGGGCGATGGCCGCGAGCCGCGCGGTGGCAAGGCGGCGGTAAAGTCCGCGCGCGATGACGATCAGCAGCAGCCCGGTCAGGCTGGACAGCAGGTGCGAGGCCTCGATGAAAGGCAGCGGCACCACATCCTCGAGCCAATCCATGCGGGTGCCGCTGGCGGGCAGGTTGGCCGACAGCAGCAGCACCACGCCGCCTGCGAGGACCAGGATGGCGGCGAGGGGCGGCACCACGCGGCGCAGGATGGCCAGCCGGGGCGCCCCGGCGCCGGACACGGTGCGGCG
>NZ_JAUNPC010000220.1 GCF_030536915.1 Paracoccus sp. (in: a-proteobacteria) | reverse complement strand
GTGACGAACACCTCGCCACCATCGCGCAGATCGCCGGCATAGTCGGCGGCGTCCCGGATCATCGCCAGCGCGGCGGTTGAGCTGGCCTGAGCCCGCCCGAAGGTCAGCCCCGATGCCCAGGAGCGGAAATCCCGGTGCTCGAACACATGGGTGCCGGCGATGGCATAGATGCGGTGCGGCGGCAGGCCGGAGGACGGGCGGGATTCCAGCGCCACGGCGGCGAAGCCCGAATGGCGGTCCGCGTAAAGCCGCAGCGGGCGGTAATCCGGCAGTTCCGCCTCCAGCCCGGGATGGTCGAGGAAAGGCGGCGCATCACCCTTTCCGTGCCGCACGTCATAGGCGATGTCGGCCGCCTTCACCGTCGCCTCATCCACGCGCCAAAGCGAGCGGATGGCCGAGCGGCGGTCCAGCAGCACGGCGGAAGCGTCCTCGCCGGAAAGGTAGATGGTCTGGGGGTTGCCTTCCGGCGCCGGCAGGTCGCGCAGGTTGCGCAGATGCAGCTCGACCCGCCAGGGCTTGCCCCGCCCGCCGGGACGGACCTGTACGTCGCGCTTCGCCAGGATCTCCCGCGCGAAGGGCAGCAACTCGTCCAGGGACAGGCTCAGGTCGCGGCCGGGCGCGCCGGCGATGCCGGCGCTGCTGCCATCGCACCGCGCCAGCTGCTCCGAGGCGGCGCCTGCTCGCGGGTCGAGTGGTGCATCGGGCTGGGCCCGCGCGGGATGGCCGGCCTGCAACAGAATGAGGCCCAGCACCAGGCCCAACGCGGCTCCGTGCTTTGCTCGCAGCGGCATCAGGATGGGAGGTCCGGCATCATGGGCGGAAAACACACCCCGATTGTGGCCGGATTATCCTGACGAATCGGGCAATGGAGGCGGTGGGCGCTGCCTCAGTCGCCGAAGCGGTTGGAGCGCGGGAAGCCGTTCGGCGGCTGCCGCCCGGCGCCGGCCCGGTTGCCGCGCCATGCGGTGAGGTCGGTTTCCAGCCGCACGCGGTCGCCGATGCGCCAGCTCAGGCCGGTCTTGCCGTCGAACACCTTTACATCGGCCATGCCGCCATCCTTGTAGCCCTGCAGCGTCACGCCACGGCCACGCATCATCTCCGGCACCTGCTCCAGCGGGAAGACCAGCAGCTTGCGGTTCTCGCCGATCACCGCGATCGTGTCGCCATCCACGGGCACGCAGACGGCCGCCTCCACGGGCGCGTCCACCATCAGCACCTGCTTGCCGGTGCGCTTCTCGGCCACCAGATCCTCCGACTTCACCACGAAGCCGCGCCCCTCGGTGGAGGCGACAAGGTATTTCCGCCCTTCCGACCAGACGAACAGGTCCACCACGTCATCCTCGTTGGTGAGGTCCACCATCAGCCGCACCGGCTGGCCATCGCCGCGGCCGCGCGGCAGCGCCTCGGCCTTGATGGTGAAGCTCTTGCCGTTGGTGGCGAACAGGCACAGCCGGTCGGCGGTGTTGGCATGCAGCGCGATGCGCAGCGAATCGCCTTCCTTGAACTTGTGTTCCGTTTCCAGCGGCACATGGCCCTTCAGTGCGCGGATCCAGCCCTTCTGCGACAGGATCACTGTCACCGGCTCGCGCTCCACGAAGGC
>NZ_JAUNPC010000027.1:30751-35073 GCF_030536915.1 Paracoccus sp. (in: a-proteobacteria) | reverse complement strand
CTGCGGATTGCGGCGTTGTCCATCAGCGCGCCGCCCTCGCGGTGATGGCCGAGGACCGTGTTCTCCCAGGCCGAGAACTCCATGACCAGCCCCTCGGCCTGCCGGTCCTCGGGGATGTTGCCGATGCCCGCCTGCCTGCGCGCCCGCGCGTCGGTGCCGGTCAGCGGCAGCGGGCGGCCTGCCAGCCGGGCGGCCCCCGCGACCTGCGCGCCCTGTTCCGGGTAGCCGCCGAGGATGTCCAGAAGCTGCGTCTGCCCGTTGCCGCTGACGCCCGCGATCCCGAGGATCTCGCCCGCCCGCACGGTCAGGTCGATGCCGCGCAGCCGTTCCACCCCCGCGCGGTCCACCATCCGCAGGCCCGCCAGTTCCAGCACCGGCGCGCCGGGCGCGGCGGGCGCCTTGTCCACCCGCAGCAGGACCTTGCGACCGACCATCAGCTCGGCCAGCTGCTCGGGCGAGGTCCGGGCGGTCGGCACGGTCGCCACCACCTCGCCGCGCCGCATGACGCTGGTGTTGTCGGTGATCTCCATGATCTCGCGCAGCTTGTGGGTGATCAGGATCACCGTCTTGCCCCGGTCCCGCAGGCCCCTGAGGATGCGGAACAGGTGGTCCGCCTCGGCGGGGGTCAGCACGCCCGTCGGCTCGTCGAGGATCAGGATGTCGGCCTGGCGATACAGCGCCTTGAGGATTTCCACCCGCTGCTGGTGTCCGACCGAGAGCGTTTCCACCACCGCATCGGGGTCCACCTCAAGCTGGTATTGCGCCGCGAGCCGCCGCAGTTCCTTCCTCGCCCGCGACACCGAGGGTGCCAGCAGCGCCCCGTCCTCGGCCCCGAGAATGACGTTTTCCACCACCGTGAAGTTCGGCACCAGCTTGAAATGCTGGAACACCATGCCGATGCCCGCGCGGATCGCGGACTGGCTGTCGGTGATCCCGGCGTCGCGCCCGCCGACCAGGATTTGCCCCGCGTCCGGGCGGTAGAAGCCGTAAAGGATCGACATCAGCGTGGACTTGCCCGCGCCGTTTTCCCCCACGATGCCGTGGATCGTGCCCGGGGGCACGACCAGCGAGATGTCGCGGTTGGCCTGCACCGGCCCGAAGGCCTTGGATATCCCGCGCAGCTCGATCGCGGGCGGTGCAGGGGCCGGGGGGACCATGCGCTGTCAGTCCGCCGGGCAGGAATTGTCGGTCATGTAGTCATGCGGCACGATTTCCCCGGCGATGATCTTCGCTTTTGCCTCCTCGACGGCGGCGGTCATCTCGGGCGTGATGAGGGAGGCGTTGTTCTCGTCCATCGCCAGCCCCACGCCATCGGCCTTGAGGTCCATCAGCTTGATGCCCGGCTCGACCGCCTCGCCTGCCTTGAAGGCCTCGTAGACCGAGTTGTCCACGCGCTTGACCATCGAGGTCAGCACGCGGCCCGGATGCAGGTGGTTCTGGTTCGAATCGACGCCGATCGACAGGATGCCTTCGTCCGCCGCCGCCTGCAGCACGCCGATGCCGGTGCCGCCCGCTGCGGCATAGATCACGTCCGCGCCCTGCGCCTTCTGCGCGCGGGCAAGCTCTCCGCCCTTCACCGGGTCGTTCCAGGCCGCGGGCGTCGTGCCGGTGAAGTTGGTGATGACCGTCCCGTCCGGCCGCGCGGCCTTGAAGCCCTGCGCATAGCCGCAGCGGAACTTGTGGATCAGCGGGATGTCCATGCCACCGATGAAGCCGACGGTGCCGGTCTGTGACGCCATCCCTGCCAGAATCCCCGCGAGATAGGACCCCTCGGGTTCGGCATAGACGTTGGACTGGACATTCGGCTGGTCCACGACAGTGTCGATGATGACGAAGCGGGTGTCGGGATAGTCGGGGGCCACCTTGTTCAGCACCTCGCCGAAGGCGAAGCCCGTGGTCACGATGGGGTTCAGCCCGGATTCGGCCAGCCGGCGCAGCGCCTGCTCGCGCTGGGCCTCGGACTGCATCTCCAGTTCCTTGTAGGTGCCGCCGGTTTCCTCCTTCCAGCGGGTCGCGCCGATATGGGCGGCCTCGTTGAAGGACTTGTCGAACTTGCCGCCGAGGTCGAAGACCAGCGCGGGCTCGGCCCAAGCGGCGGCGGCGGACAGCGCCAGCGCGGCACTCGCCAGGCGAAGGGTCAGGGTCATGGCGGCTTTCTCCGGTTGGGTCTGGCGGGATTACAGGAAAAGCCCCGTGCGGCGTCAATCGGAAAGGCGCCCGATGGCGCAGCGTCCGTTGGACAGGCGGCGGCGTTGCTGCTAACCGGCGGGGCAGACCAGACCGAGAGGCCGCCATGAACGCTCCCACTGTTGCCCCCGTGACCGGACGCAGGCACTGGACCGCGGCCGAGGCGCGGGGGGTCATCGACCAGCCCTTCATGGACCTGCTGTTCCAGGCGCAGACGGTCCACCGCCAGCATTTCGACCCCAACCGCATCCAGCTTTCGAGGCTGCTGTCGATCAAGACCGGCGGCTGCCCCGAGGATTGCGGCTATTGCAGCCAGTCGGCGCGGCATGGGTCGGACCTGTCGGCCTCGAAGCTGATCGAGGTCCAGCGCGTCATCGCCGAGGCCGCGAAGGCCAAGGCCGCGGGCGCCACGCGCTACTGCATGGGCGCGGCCTGGCGCAGCCCCAAGGAACGCGACATGGCGCAGGTCGTGGCCATGGTCGAGGGCGTCAAGGCCCTGGGCATGGAGACCTGCATGACGCTGGG
This sequence comes from Paracoccus sp. (in: a-proteobacteria), assembly GCF_030536915.1. GTDB lineage: Bacteria > Pseudomonadota > Alphaproteobacteria > Rhodobacterales > Rhodobacteraceae > Paracoccus. Next base: position 32,361 of record NZ_JAUNPC010000027.1, on the reverse strand, counting down.
GATGCTGGACGCCGGACAGGCCCGGCGGCTGAAGGACGCGGGGCTCGACTACTACAATCACAACGTGGACACCTCCGAGGCGCATTACGCCAACGTGGTGACGACCCGCACCTATGCCGACCGGCTGGACACGCTGGCGGTGGTGCGCGACAGCGGGATCAAGGTCTGCTCGGGTGGCATCATCGGCCTGGGGGAAGGCCAGCAGGACCGCGTCGAGATGCTGGTGACGCTGGCGAACCTGCCCGAGCCGCCGGATTCGGTGCCGATCAACCTGCTGATCGCGATTCCGGGCACGCCCATGGAAAACGCCGCCCCCGTCGATCCCATCGACTTCATCCGCACCATTGCGCTGGCGCGGATCATGATGCCGGAAAGCCATGTGCGGCTGTCGGCGGGCCGCACCGAGATGTCGGACGAGATGCAGGCTTTGTGCTTCTTCGCGGGGGCGAACTCGATCTTCATGGGCGACACGCTGCTGACGGCGGCGAACCCCGGCGACGACCACGACATGAAGCTGCTGGCGAAGCTGGGGATGCAGCCCATGGTGGCGTGGGAACACGCGCCCGAGGACGTGGCCCCGCCCGCGCCGGGCGAGATGCCGGTGCCGATCCTGCGGTGAGCGTTTCCCCCGACGACCGGCTCGCGCCCTTCCGCGCGGACCTCGACGCCATCGCCGCGGGCGGGCAGACGCGGCGGCTGATCCCGCGCGAGGGCGTGGACTTTGCGTCGAACGACTACATCGGGCTGGCCGGTTCGCTGCGGCTGGCCAATGCGGTGCGCCGCGCGCTTGAGGAGGGCGTGCCGGTGGGCGCCGCCGGATCGCGCCTGCTGCGCGGCAATACCGAGTGGCACGAGGCATTCGAGGAGGCTGCTGCCAGCTTCTTCGGGGCTGAATCCGCGCTGATGCTCGGCGGCGGCTATCAGGCGAACGTCGCGGTTCTGGCGACCCTGCCCCAGCGCGGCGACCTGCTGCTGATGGATGCGCTGTCCCATGCCTCGACCCGCGAGGGCGCGCGGCTGACCCGCGCCGAGGTGGCCGAGTTTCGCCACAATGACGCAGGCCATGCCGAAGACGTGATCCGCGACTGGCGCGCCAAGGGGGGCAGGGGCGCCGTGTGGATCTGCGTCGAAAGCCTTTACAGCATGGACGGCGACCGTGCGCCCTTGGACGACCTCGTGCCGCTGGCCGACCGCGAGGGCTTCCTCGTGGTGGACGAGGCCCATGCAACGGGCGTCTGGGGGCCGGACGGGCGCGGGCTGTCCCATGCGCTGGAAGGGCGCGAGAACGTCGTGACCCTGCACACGCTGGGCAAGGCGCTGGGCGGCTCGGGCGCGGTGCTGACGCTGCCCCGCGTCTTGCGGGATTTCATCGTCAACCGCGGGCGGCCCTTCATCTTCGCCACCGCCCCCTCGCCCCTGATGGCCGTGGCCGCAACCGAGGCGCTGGCGATCCTGCAGGACGAGCCCGAGCGGCGCGAGGCGCTGCAGGGGCTCATTGACCTGTTCACGGCGGAACTGGCGCGGCGGTTGCCGCAACTGCCCCCTTCGGGCAGCCAGATCGTTCCGCTGATCGTGGGGGCCGAGGCGCCGACGATGCGCCTCGCCGCCCG
>NZ_JAUNPC010000027.1:0-30651 GCF_030536915.1 Paracoccus sp. (in: a-proteobacteria) | reverse complement strand
GATGCCGCCTTCGTCCGCGCCATGACCGGCGCACGCATCCATGACAGCCTCGCGGTCCTGCCCGAGCCATTGTCCCCTCATCGCGCCGCCGAACTGGCGGGCGTGACGCTGGACCCGGAGACGTGGGCCATTCCCCAATCCGATCCGCTGGTGATCGAGGGGGCAGGGGGCGTGCTGGTCCCGGTCACCCGGCAGCTTCTGTCCGCCGACCTCTTTGCCCGCTGGGGCCTCCCCGTGGTGCTGGTCGCGCCCACCGGTCTCGGCACGATCAGCCACAGCGTCACTGCCGTCGAATCGCTGCGGGCGCGCGGCGTGCCGCTGCACGGGCTCGCCTTCGTGGGCGAGGACAATCCCGACAACATCAGGACCATCGCCGACCTGACCGGCGCGCGTGTGCTGGGCCGCCTGCCGCGCCTCGACCCGCTGAGGCCCGAGACCCTGCGCATCGCGATGGAAACCGCCTTCGACCCCGGGGATTTCGCATGACCGACTCGCCCGTCTGGCGCCCCTTCACCCAGCACGCGACCGAGTCTCGGCCTCCGGTCGCCCACCGAACCCACGGCGCGATCATCGAGACCGACCGCGGCCCCCTGATCGACGCCATCTCAAGCTGGTGGGTCATCACCCACGGCCACAGCCACCCGCCGATCATGCAGGCGATCCGCGAGGCGTCGGAGACGCTCGATCAGGTGATCTTCGCCGGACTGACCCATGAGCCCGCGGAATCCCTGGCCCGCGAATTGGTGGCGCTGGCGCCGAAAGGACTGACCCGCGTCTTCTACTCCGACAGCGGCTCGACCAGTGTCGAGGTCGCGCTGAAGATGGCGCTGGGCTTCTGGCGCAACAGCGGCCGCCCGCGCCACCGCATCGCCGTGATCGAGGGCGGCTATCACGGCGACACCGTCGGCACCATGAGCGTGGGCGAGCGCGGCGTCTTCAACGCGGCCTACGAACCCCTGATGTTCGCTGTGGACCGCCTGCCCTTCCCGGCAGGGGGCGGCGCGGAGATGCTTTCCGCCTTCGAGCGGCTCGCCGCGGGCGGCGACATGGCGGCCATCATCCTTGAACCGCTGGTCCTCGGCTCGGGGGGGATGCGGATGTACGGGCCCGAGGTGCTGGAATCCATCCGCCGCATCTGCGACCGCCATGGCGTGCTGATGATCGCCGACGAGGTGATGACCGGCTGGGGCCGAACCGGGCAGCTATGGGCCTGCGACCATGCAGGGGTCGCGCCCGACATCCTCTGCACCTCGAAGGGCCTGACCGGCGGCGCGATCCCGCTGGCGGCAACCTTGGCCACCGAAGCCATCTTCCAGGCCCACTGGTCCGAGGACCGCAGCCGCACCTTCTTTCATTCGTCGAGCTACACGGCCAACCCGCTGGCCTGCGCGGCGGGGCTGGCGAACGCCCGCATCTGGGCGCAGGGCGGGATGCAGGCGCAACTGGACAAGGTGGCCGCGATGCAGGCCGAGCGGCTGGCGGCGCTGGCCCGCGACGACCGCTTCACGGATGCCCGCCAGACCGGCACCATCGCGGCGATCGACCTCAGGGTCGAGGCTGCGGGTTATCTCGCCTCGGTCGGGCCGCGGCTGCGCGCCCATGCGCTGGACCGCGGCGTGCTGCTGCGGCCCTTGGGGAACACGGTCTATGTCATGCCGCCCTATTGCATCACGGCGGACCAGCTCGACCGGGTCTGGCAGGCCATCGCGGATTTCCCCGGCTGACCGGCGCGGCTGATGCCGGATTGTGACAGGGACGGGACCTTGCAACCCCGTGATCCCGCCTGCGCTTTCCGGTCGGGGGGGCTGCTTCTATAGTGGCCAGACCCGAGGCGCCGGAACAGGCCGCCCGACGAGCAGACTCCAACAACGGTTGACGCGATGACAAGACTGACCGCCCTTGCCCTGACCACCGCCATGCTGGCCGGCTGCGTGGCCGCCCCGCCGCCGCCCGAACCCGTCGTCATCGACCCGGTCCCGGTGGCCGTCCCGGCCGTCACCGGCGTCGCCGGCCTGCAGTCGCGCGAACCCGATGGCTGCAAGGCGGGAACCTACCGCAGCGCCATCGGCCAGCCCGGCGCGGTGATCCAGACGCTGGGCATCACGCGGGAATACCGCATCGTTGAATACCGCGGGATCGAGCCGCAGGAGTATGATCCGCTGCGGCTGGTGTTCCGCCTGGACTCCGCCGGCAACATCCAGGCCGTCGATTGCGGCTGATCGAAAAGGAAACGACGATGCGCGCGCTTGCCCTCATCCCCCTGCTGGCGCTGGCCGCCTGCGTCCAGCCGATCCCCGTTCCGGTCGAGGAACCCGACACCGACCAGTGCAACGCCTCGGCGCTGCAGGGCCTGATCGGCCAGCCCGCCGCGGTGCTGCGCGACATGATGCTGAAGGCCGGCACACGGGTCATCAACCCCGGCGACGCGGTCACGATGGATTTCCGCCCCGACCGCATGAACATCGAGATCGGCACGGCGGGCCGGATCGAGAAGGTCGCCTGCTACTGAGGCGACCCTGACCGGCAGGCAGGGCGCGGGCGGTCCCGGACGGGGCCGCCCGTTTCCATGCGGGGGCCTTGCGGGCCGATGCGGCGGCCCCGCATTTTGCCCGTTGATCGCATCCCGGCGCGGTGTCACGCTGGGGGCATGACGGTCCATCCCCTGCCTCCGCCCGGCCCCGCGCCCGATGTCACAGCCTTCGACCGGCACGAGCTGGGGGTGATCCTGTCGCTTTACGGCCGGATGGTCGCGGCCGGGGAATGGCGCGACTACGGCCTGTCCTTTCTGCGCGACATGGCGGTGTTTTCCGTCTTCCGCCGCGCGGCCGAGAACCCGCTTTACCGCATCGAGAAGCGGCCGAAGCTGAGGAACGCGCAGGGGATGTATTCGGTCGTGGCCATGGACGGCCAGATCCTGCGCCGCGGCCATGACCTGGCCACCGTCCTGCGGGTGCTGGAACGCAAGCTGATCCGCCCGGTCTGATCCGTGCAAGGGAACCGCCTTCCGTTGCCGCGGTTTGGGGCAGGAAGGCGGCCAGCCCGCTCAACCGGATGGAGATCGAACAATGAGATGGACCCATGTGCAGGCGAACTGGTCCGCCTTCTACGAGGCCATTCTTGAGAAATGGGAAGACGCCGACGAATCGATGCTGGACGAGATCGACGGCGACCAGCGCGCCTTTGTCCGCTACATCGCCGAGATCACCGAACAGGAACCCGAGGAAGCCCGCGACGAGATCAAGCAATGGCTTGCCGGGGAAATCCCCTCGGACATCGTGATGGACCCGCTGCACGACAATCACTCGATCGCGCTGTCGGGCAAGTATGTGGGCGAGGGCGAGGATGAATACTCGGACGACGCCCGCTTCGGGGATGACGACGATTATCCCGACGACGGCGACGACGAAAGCCGCTGAGGCTCAGTCGCCCGCCCGTTCCGACCACCAGAGATCCGGCAGGAACCCCGGCCAGTCGCCATAGGCCGTGACCCGCGCCGGATAGCGCAGCCACGCGGCATGGGCGATGCGGCTGACCGGCGAATAGCTGACCGGGATCACATAGCGCCCCGTGGTCAGCAGCCGGTCGAGCGCGCGGATGGCGGCGACATGCCCGGCCTCGGTTTCCGCGTTCACCGCCTCGGCGATCATCGCATCCACCGCGGGCGACCGCACGCCCATCCAGTTGCGCGAACCCTGCTGGTCGGCGCTGGCCGAGCCCCAGTAAAGCGCCTGCTCGTTGCCCGGCGACAGGGACAGCCCGCGTTCATACCAGCTCATGTCGAAGGCGAAGCGGTTGGTGCGTTCCACATATTGCGCGCTGTCCAGCACCGTCACGCGCGGCTCGATCCCGAGGGGGCGCAGCGCCTCGACATAGATGTCCACGATCTGCTGCACCTCGCTGCCCGCGCGCATGGCGCTGCCCGACTGGTTCAGCAGGATCTCGGGGGCGAAGACCGCGCCCTCGGCGTTCGCCAGCACGCCCCCGCGCACGGTCCAGCCTGCCTCGGCCAGAAGCCGCATGGCCTCGCGCAGCGCGGCGCGGTCCAGCATCCGGTCGGAGCCGGGGGGCAGGGCATAGCCCTGGAAGGTGCCGGGCAGCACCTCGGCGGCGAAGGGGGCCAGCAGCGCGGCCTCGCGCCCCTCGGGGGGGCCGGGGCGCATGGCAAGGTCGGAATTGGCGAAATAGCTGGTGATCCGGGGATCGGTGCCGCCGGTCAGGGTCTGGTTGATGAAGTGGTAGTTGAAGGCCAGGATCATCGCCTCGCGCACCCGCCAGTCGGAAAACAGGGGCGAGCGGGTGTTCATCGCCAGCCCCATGATGCCGGACGGCCTGCGGTGCGGGATCTCGGACTTGACCACCCGGCCGCTGGTCATGGCCGGAAAGTTGTATTCCGTCGCCCATTTGACCGGGCTGAGTTCGCGCCAGACATCGACCGCCCCGGCCTTGAAGGCCTGAAACATGGCGTTGCTGTCGGCGAAATAGTCGTAGCGGATCTCGTCGAAGTTATACATGCCACGCGTCAGGGGCAGGTCGCGGCCCCAGTAGTCCGGATTGCGGCGGAAGCTGATGGACCGGCCCGGATCGACCCGGTCCACGACATAGGCGCCCGAGCCGACCGGCACCTCCAGCGAGGATGCGGCGAAGTCCCGGCCCTCCCACTGCGCCTTTTTCAGCACCGGGCGCAGTCCCATCAGCAGCGGAAGTTCCCGGTCCTGTTCCGAGAACTCGATCCTGAGCGAGCGTTCCCCCGTCCGGCTGATCGAGGCGACCTTGGCCCAGGCCCCGGCATAGCGGGGATGACCCTCGGTCCCCAAGGTCTGGAAGGACCAGATCACATCCTCGACCGTGACAGGCGAGCCGTCGGAAAACCGGGCTTCGGGACGCAACGTAAAAGCGACCCACGACCGGTCCTGATTCGTTTCAATCGTCTCGCACAAAAGACAATACAGTGTGAAAGGCTCGTCCAGTGACCGCAGCATCAGCGGTTCCGCGACATGGATCCCGACCGGCCAGGCCGGGTTGCCTTTCAGAACCCAAGGCTTGAGGGAATCGAAATTTCCGGGTTCGGCGAAACGAATCACTCCGCCTTTGGGGGCCGCGGCATTGGCATAGGGCATCTGCCGCAGGTCCGGCGGCTGCGCCGGTTCTCCAAACATTGCAAGGGCATGCGATGGTTCGGCAGCACTTGCCAGCGGCATCGCTGCAACAGTCGCCAGCCCCAGCAAGAGGCCGCGCAGATGGCGTCCGGTCGCGAAATCGTTAACGAATTTGAGGATTCGCATGCTCGCCTGTCCCGCTCTGCACGGCTTGGTTGCCGGTTCTCTGCCGGACACTACCTCTGCCTTAACGTCCAGGCAAACGAAGGTCTTGGCCTCGCGAGGTCTTGGGCGTATATCGAACTCACTGCTCGATAGGTTTCTTGCCTGTATGAAACCTGCCTCAGACTTGGCGCCCGCTTCGTGCGGGCGCCTTTTTTGTCTGGATGCAGTCTTTGCGCAAGCGAAAAAACAACCTTGGGATGTTTGCGCTCAGCGGTGCCGGCGGCGTCGTCCGGGCGGCCCGTCCAGCAGCCGCAGCGTGCCTTCCAGCACCGCGCCATAGACCAGATGCGCGACCAGTCCCCGCGCATGGGCCTGCCAAGGATATTCCGCAGGCCGCGCGCCAAGGCCGCTGGCGGTGTTCATCCCCTCGTCATGGAGTGTGAACATTCCCAGCCCGAACAGCGTCCCGCCCCCCGCGGTCAGCGAAGGGGCGCGGCGCCGCAGGGCCGCATAGGCCAGCGCCGGCACCATGCCGATGGCAAGATGGACGGCGACCCCGGCAGGATGCTGGTTGTCCCGGCCCCGCGGCGCGATGTCGGTGCCCAGCGCGCGGGCCGCCTTGCGGGCGATCAGGTGGCCGGGGTCCAGCCCCTCGGGCCGGACGCTGCGGGTCCGCTGGCGGGTCTCGGGGCTGAGGTTGTTCCACATGAACCAGTCCAGCCGGTCCAGCGCCACCGTGGCAGCGACCGCCGCCACCGTTCCCGTCAGCAGCGCGCGGCCGAGGTCGTCGTTCCTGTTCCCGTGATGCGCCATGATCGTCGTCCTTCATCGGATCGGCCCCGGGATCGAACGGACGGCGAACGCCCCGGTTCCGGCAGGGGGCTGGCGGATGCGCTTTCCTGCGCTAAGGTCGCGGCGCAACGCGAATGAAGGGCGCAGGACATGGCAGACAGGATTCTGGCGGGCAAGGCGGCGGTCGTCACCGGATCGAACAGCGGCATCGGGCTGGGCGTGGCCGAGGCGCTGGCGGGCGCCGGGGCAGACGTGGTCATCAACAGCTTCACCGACGCGGCCGAGGATCACGCGCTGGCCGAGCGATTGTCGCAGGAACACGGCGTGACGGTCCGCTACATCCAGGCCGACATGAGCAAGGCGGACGACTGCCGCCGACTGGTGGAAAGCGCGGGGCGCTGCGACATCCTGGTGAACAACGCGGGCATCCAGCATGTCGCGCCCATCCCCGAGTTCCCGGCGGAAAAATGGGACGCGATCATCGCCATCAACCTGTCCAGCGCCTTCCACACCACCGCCGCGGCGCTGCCGATGATGCGGGCTGCGGGCTGGGGCCGGGTGGTCAACATCGCCTCGGCCCACGGGCTGACGGCCTCGCCCTTCAAGTCGGCCTATGTCGCGGCCAAGCACGGGGTCGTCGGGCTGACCAAGGTGACGGCGCTGGAAACCGCGACCGACCCGATCACCTGCAACGCCATCTGCCCCGGCTACGTCCTGACGCCGATCGTGGAAAAGCAGATCCCCGACCAGATGAAGACCCACAACATGGGCCGCGAGGAGGTCATCGCCAAGGTGATGCTGGCCCGCCAGCCCTCGGGCGAATTCGCCACGGTCGAGCAGATCGGCGGCACGGCGGTCTTCCTGTGTTCCGACGCGGCGGCGCAGATCACCGGGACGACGATTTCCGTGGACGGCGGCTGGACGGCTCTCTAAGCGCCATCCGCCGCGAGTTCGGCCAGCAGGAAGCGGCGGAAGGCGCGGATCGCGGGCCGGTTGCGCCGCGCGGGCGGGTGGACCAGCCAATAGGCCTTGCCGTCCGTCGCGGTCAGCGCAAAGGGCTGCACCAGCGCCCCGGCAGCCAGTTCAAAGCGGAAGAAGCGGGGCGTCAGCATCGCCACGCCGTTGCCCGCCATCGCCAGCCGCGCCTCGTGGATCTGGGTGCCCAGCGTCAGCGAGGGGCGGGGCGGGTCGTTGCAGGACAGCCGCACCCCGGCCTTGGCCAGCCAGATGCCCCAGGAGGGATCGTCGCGGGCGATCCAGGGCAAGGGCACGATCTGCGCGGGATCGGTCAGAGGGCCGTGCCGCTGGGCAAGGGCAGGCGACAGCATCGGCGTGAAATCGACGGTGAACAGCTTCTGCGCCGCCAGCCCCGGCCAGTCACCCGCGCCGAAGCGGATCGCCACGTCGATGTCCTCGCGGGCGAAATCGACGAGGTGGTCCGAGGCCTCCATCCGCACGGAAAGATGCGGGTTCTCGGACTGGAAGCGCCCCAACCGCTGCGACAGCCAGTTTCCCGCCAGCGTCTGCAGGGTGGAAATCGACAGCGAATCCGGCCCGGCCTGCGGCGCATAGGCCCCGCGCAAAAGGTCAAAGGCCTCGCGCGTCGGTCCCGCAAGGCGCGCGCCCAGCGCTGTCAGCTCGATCCCCTTCGGCTTGCGCAGGAACAGCGGCCCGCCCAGCCGCTCCTCCAGCAGCCGGACCTGGTAGCTGACGCCCGCCTGCGTCATCCCCAGGTCGCGGGCGGCGGCGGTGAAGGACAGGTGCCGCGCGACCGATTCGAAAACGCGCAGGGCCGCCAGCGGAGGCAGGTTTTCCATCAGCCGGGCTTATGCCCCCATGCCGTGCCATGATTGGCGCAATGACGGCAGAGTGGGCATCTTCGGGTCAGGCAGCAAGCCTGATGTGAAGGATCAGCGACATGGCAACGGTGACGGAATGCGGCGTGGCGCCGGCCACGCGGGGATGGCGGCTGCGCGGCTTCTGGGCCGCGCGGCGGATGCGGGCGCGGCACCGGGCGGAACTCGCCCGGCTGCAGGCGATGCCCGATTATCTGCGCAAGGACATCGGGCTGGACGGCGGACTGCCGCTGGCCGGATACGAGAACGGCGGGCGGACATTCGTCAGCCACGGGCTGATCGACCGCACGCTGAGCGACTGGCACTGGTAGCCCCGCGCCGGCACCCGCGGGGCTGCCCAAGGCCCCGCGGGCCGGTCGACACGGGCTTGCGCATGGGGCGCATGGTCCTAGACTGAAGCTTGGGACCGCGTCCCCGCCGATGCGCCCGACCGGGGAGGAAGAACCATGACCACAGCCAGCCAGAACGCCGAGCCCGACCGCGGGACCGGCACCGCACCCGCCCCCGCGCGGCCCCGCCTGTCCGCCGACCGCGTCAAGGACATTCTGATCGTCGATGACCACCCGCTGATGTGCGACGCCCTGGCCCTGACGCTGAAGATCAGCTTCGGCCGCAAGACCGTGCGGACGGCCCGCAGCCTTGCCGCCGCCGTGGAACAGATCCGCACCCACGGGGCGCCCGACGCGGTGATCCTGGACCTGAACCTGCCCGATGCGCGGGGCGCGGAAGGCATCGTCACCCTGCGCCGGCAGTTGCCGGACGTGCCGATCACCATGATCTCGGCGGACCTCGAAAACGCCATGATCTCGGCCGCCATCGCGGCGGGGGCGCAGGGCTATATCTCGAAATCGCTCGGCCGCGAGGCGCTGGTGGACAGCCTGCGCCGCATGTGGGAAGGCGAGCGCGTCACGCCCGAAGGCTACGAGCCCGAGGATGGCGGGACCGAGGAGGACGCGCGGGCCGAGCTTGCCCGCCGCTTCGCCACCCTGACGCCGCAGCAGATGAAGATCCTGCGGCTGATCTGCCAGGGCAAGGCCAACAAGGAAATCAGCTACGAGCTGTCGATCGCCGAGGCGACGGTCAAGACCCACATCACCGCGATCATGTCCAAGATCAACGCCCGCCGCCGCACCCAGGCCGTGCTGCTGGCCAACAGCGCCCGCCTGTTCGAGCCGGGCTGAGCGGATGACAGCCGCCGGCCTTGCCCCGGTGACGGTCAGCGTCCGGGCCGATGATCCCGGCGCCGCCGCAGCCTTGGCGCGCGGCCTTGCGGGCTGCGACCCGGCGCTGGTCCTGATGTTCGGCTCGCCCAAGGCGGCCCTGGGCCGGGTCGCGCAAGGGCTGACTGCGATGCTGCCTGGCGCCCGCATCGCCGGCTGTTCCTCGGCCGGCGAGATCGGCGCGCAGGGCTACCAGCGCGGCACCGTGGTCGCCATCGGCTTTCCCCGCCGCGCCTTCCGGGTGGGGGCGCTGGCGCTGCATGACCAGCACTCGATCCCGGTCTCGGCCTGGCTGTCGCAACTGCGCCAGTTGCGCGACGGCTTCGCGCCCGACCCCGCCCGCGCGCAGTTCGGCATCCTTCTGGCCGACGGCACCGCCTGCAACGAGGATGTGCTGGTCTCGACCCTCGACGCGGCCTTCCCCGGCCTGCCGGTTGTGGGCGGCTCGGCCGGCGACGGGCTGGACTTCGCGCAGAGCTGCCAGATCCTCGACGGCGAGGTGGTTCCCGGCGCCGCCGTCTTCGTGCTGGTCGAAACGGCGCTGTCGGTGTCCGAGGTGAGCTTTGCCCACTTCGCCCCGACCCCGCGCCGCGCGGTCGTCACCCATGCCGATCCCTGCCGGCGCGAGATCCTTGAATTGAACGCCGAACCCGCGGCGCAGGAATACGCCCGGCTTGCCGGCCTCGACCCCGACCGGCTCGAACGCGCCGACTTCGCCCGCCACCCGCTGCTGCTGAAGACGGGCCGCCGTTATCACGTCCGCGCCATCAGCGAGGTCGGCGAGACGGGCAGTCTGCGCCTGATGTCGGCGGTGGAACCGGGAACCGTTCTGACGCTGGGGCAGGCGGGCGACGTGACCGCGGGCTTTGCCGATGCGCTGGACGCCCTGCCGCGCCCGCCGCTGATGGTGCTGGGCTTCGACTGCATCCTGCGAAGGCTGGCGGTGGAACAGGCCGGCATGACCGAGGCCATGGCCGACCTGTTCCACCGCTACCGCGTCTGCGGCTTCAACACCTATGGCGAGCAGATGAGCGGGATGCATGTCAACCAGACCTTTGTCGGCCTGGCGCTGATGGAGCCTGACCCGCCGCAATGCTGAGAAACAGTGACGATCCCGTCCGGCGCGCCGAAAAGCTGGAACGCATCGCCGAGGTGCTGATCGAGCGCGTGGACCGGCTGGAGGAAACCCGCGGTTCCGCCTGGTCGATGTTCCAGGCCGCCGTGGCCCTGGAACGCGAGGCGCAGGCCCGCACCCGCGATCTTGAACAGGCGCTGGCCGACCTGTCGGAAAAGAACCGCGACCTCGCCGTGGCCCGCGCGGCGGCCGAGGAAGCCAACCGCTCCAAGACCCGCTTCCTGCGCGCCGCCAGCCACGACCTGCTGCAGCCGCTGGCCGCCGCCCGGCTGTTCCTGTCGGCGCTGGTGGACACCGACCTCGACCCCCTGCAGCAGGAGCTTGCCGGGCGGCTGGCGGGCGCCTTCGAATCGGTCGAGGAACTGATGCATGCGGTCCTCGACATCAGCCGTCTGGACAGCCAGCGGATCGAGTTCCACCGCAAGCCCGTCGAACTCGACGCCCTGTTCCGCCGCCTCGCCGTGGAATATGCGCCGATGGCCGAGGCCGCGGGGCTGCGGCTCAGCTTCGTGCCGACCTCGGCGGTGGTGGACAGCGACCCGACATTCCTGCGCCGCATCGCCCAGAACCTCGTCTCGAACGCGATCAAGTATACCGAAACGGGCGGCGTGGTCGTGGGTGTGCGCCGCCGCGCCGGGCTGATCTGGCTTGAGGTGCGCGACAGCGGCACCGGCATCAGCGAATCCGACCGCGCCCGCATCTTCGACGAGTTTCAGCGCGCCGTGCGCGACGGCGGGCCGCAGGGGATGGGCCTCGGCCTTTCGATCGTGCGCCGGGCCTGCGTCAAGCTGGGCCATCCGCTGGACGTGGAAAGCCAGCCCGGCCGCGGTACCGTCTTCCGCGTGGGCCTGCCACCGGTCCGGCCGGGGGATGAGTGCCGGGCCTGCCCGGATGCCGCCCCCCATGCCCTGCGCGCCCGCGTGGCGCTGATCGTGGAAAACGACGCGGCCATGCGGCGGGGGTATGAGCTGATGCTGGGCAGCCGCTTCGGCATGGTGGTGCGCGCGACCGGCGGCACTGCCGAGGCGCTGGCGGCGATGGGGCAGGACGATCCGCCTGACGTGATCCTGGCCGACTACAACCTCGACAACGGCGACACCGGCATGGCCGCGATCCGGGCGCTGCGCGCCGCCGCAGGCCAGCGGGTGCCGGCGGTGATGGTGACGGCCCAGCGCGACCCGCAGATCGCCCGCGACTGCGCCGCCTTGGACGTGCCGCTGGTCGAAAAGCCCGTCCGCCTCGAGGAACTGGGCGCGATCCTGCAGCGCGTCATCTCATGCTGAGGGATGCGCCGGGCGGGCGGGGGCTTGGCAAGCGCTGAACGCCGCTTCATCGTGACCCGCAACCGGAGGAGACCCGATGCGATACCTGAAACGCCTGCGCGGGGGACTGGCTGCCGCGCTGCTGTCCTGCGGCCTCGCCGTGCCGCTTGCCGCCGGCGAGGCGGGCGACCTGATCTTTGCCGAACGCGGCCCCTGGACGCTGGGAACGCGGACCCTGACCTGGGCCGAGACGCAGGAAGGCCCGGCGCTGCCGGGCTTTCGCCAGATCCGCGACGGGCGGCTGGTGCTGTCCGAGGCCAGCGATGCCGCGGACGGCAAGCCGGTGCTGCAGCTTGAACAATCGGCGGGCGAGGCCAGCCGCAGGATCGGTCCCTTTCCAGTTTCGGGCGGCGATCCGGTGGTGATCTTCTTTCTGGAAAACACCGCCCGCGCCATGGCGACCCTGACCGGCGGCAGCCCCCATTACATCCGCAACCGCATCAAGGACGCGGTGTTCCGGGGCGGCTCGGTCCAGCGGGACGGCGGCGTCACCACCGTGGTGGCGCGGCCCTTCGACGGCGACCCCAACGCCGAACGCATGGGCGGCTTCGCCTCGCTGGAACTGCGCTTTGTCATGGGCAAGGATGCCGCCGCCCCCATCCGCGAGATGGTGGCCGAGACGGGCCAGCCTGTCGCCGTCGAAACCCCACGCGAGATGGCGGGGCAGGTGATCGCCCCCGCCGCCTACCGCCATGCGCTGGTGATGCAATGAGGGCCGCTTTCGCCCTGTGGGGGCTGGTCGCCGCCGGGTCTGCGGCGGCGCAGGAAGTGAACGACTATCCGACCGCCGCCCGCGTCGAATACGCGGTCGCCTGCATGGCGGCCAATGGCGAGACGCCGGACGCGCTGCAGCGCTGTTCCTGCGCCATCGACGCCATCGCCGACGTGCTGTCTTTTGACGATTACGTCGCCGCCGAGACGGTGCTGCGGATGCGCCAGACCACCGGCGAACGCTCGGGGATGTTCCGGGGCGGCGGGATGATGGAGACGACGGTCGGCGACCTGCGCCGGGCCGAGGCCGAGGCCGAGATCCTCTGCTTCTGAGCGCGCACTTGACCTTGGCGGCGGGCAGGGGTCCCTTCGGCCTGAACATCGAAGGGGATTGAGCATGGATCTGGGGATCAGGGGCAGGAAGGGGCTGGTCTGCGCGGCGTCAAAGGGGCTGGGGCGCGGCTGCGCCGAGGCGCTGGCGGCCGAGGGCGTGGACCTCGTCATCAATGCGCGGGGCGCCGGGGCGCTGGAACAGGTCGCCCGCGAGATCGCCGAGGCCCATGGCGTGACCGTCACCCCCGTCGCCGCCGACATCACCACCGAGGAAGGCCGGGCGCGGGTGCTTGAGGCGCTGGGCGGGCAGGCCGACATCCTCGTGACCAACGCCGGAGGCCCGCCCCCCGGCACATGGACGGACTGGACCCGCGAGGATTTCATCCGCGCCATCGACGGCAACATGCTGTCGGCCATCGCGCTGATGCAGGCGCTGGTGCCCGGCATGATGGACCGCGGCTGGGGCCGGGTCGTCAACATCACCTCGGCCGCCGTGCGTTCGCCGATCCCGCAGCTTGGCCTGTCGAACACGGCCCGGAACGGCCTGACCGGCTTCGTTGCCGGCATGTCGCGGCAGGTGGCCGAAAAGGGCGTCTGCGTGAACAACCTGCTGCCCGGCATCCACGACACCGACCGCGCGACCTCGCTGGACCAAGGCGTGTCGAAGGCGCAGGGGATCACCCCCGACGTGGCCCGCCGCCAGCGCGAGGCGACGATCCCGACCCGCACCTATGGCCGGGCCGAGGATTTCGGCGCCGCCTGCGCCTTCCTGTGCTCGCAGCAGGCGCGGTTCATCGTGGGGCAGAACCTTGTCCTCGACGGCGGCGCGCTGAACGTCACCGTCTGACGCGCGCGAACAGGGCCGCGTCATGACGGCGCGGCCCTGGTATTTCTTCTTCGCAGGAACATCCCGGGATCGTCGTATACGACGATGGGGCAGCGCCCCGGTCCGACAGTGCCGTCAGGCGCCGACCAGCACGGTCCACCAGATCTTGTTGGTCGGCTCCTGGAACCAGCCCATGCCCAGTTCGCGCGCCGCCGGGTCCATCAGGATGTCGCGGGTGTCGCGGGTCTGCATCCAGGCGTTCAGGGTGCCGATCTCGTTCTCGTAGGTTTCCGAGATGTCCTCGCCCAGCAGCCGTCCCGCGTATCCCTGGCGCCGCGCCCGGTCCAGGGGCGAGGACCCGTCCGAGCCGAAATGCCAGGCCCGGTTCTGCGCCGACATGTCGCGCGAATGCGCCATGGCGGCCGCGCCCAGTTGCGGGCTCAGCACCAGCGCCTGCAGCCCCTGCTGGGTCCGCAGCAGGTTGACCTGGGTCAGCACCCGCGTCGGGATCTCGGCCTCCTCGCGCGGGGTGATCCGGTAGGCCACCGGGATCGGCTGCCCGTCCGGGCCGATGGTGGCCTGGGGTTGGACGGCGCAGGCCGACAGGGTCATCAGGGCAAGGGCGGCGGCAAGGGTCAGTTTGGTCATGTCAGGTCCGTTCAAGGGTTCGCGCCCGATTATCGGGCCGTATGGGGGCCTTCAAACCCAAGAATGCGTGTGGGGCGAAGATCGCGGAACGGGCGTTGCATCCCTGCCGTGGCGGGCCTTGCCCTGAGGGGCCTGCCGCGGCGGGGGTCAGGCGGGCGCGGCTTCGTCCTCGACCGACAGGATGGCAGGGACGGCGGGGCAGGGCAGCAGCCCGTTCATCGCCACATCCGCCAGCGTGGTGTTGTGCAGGAAGACATAGACATGCGCCGACAGCCCTTCCCACAGCCGGTTGGTCAGCGATTGCGCCCGCGTCCCGCTCTGCCCGCCCGAGGCGCCGGCGCCGACATGCAGCGCGCTCACCGTCTCGTCCACCGCGCCCAGGATGTCCGCCACCCGGATCGTTTCGGGGGCGCGGGCCAGCCGGTAGCCGCCGCCCGGACCGCGCACGCTTTCGACCAGCCCGGCGCGGCGCAGGCGCACGAACAACTGTTCCAGATAGGGCAGCGAGATGCTCTGCCGCTTCGAGATCGCCGCCAGCGTCGTCAGCCGCCCCGGACTGGTCGCCAGGTCGACCAGCGCGACCATCGCATAGCGGCCCTTTGTGGAAAGCTTCATCTGCCCCTCGTGTGATCACGGGCGGGACCGATTGACGCCGTCTCGCGCCCTGCGCTAAGCCCGCCCTGCCGTTTCTTGCGAAATCCGGTCGCGCGTCCCAGATTTCCGTCTAAGGTCTGCCATCCGCTGCGTCAAGGAACCCGCCCGGGCCACACCGCCGCAGGGCGCAGCCGAACAGGAGTGTCATGCCCGAGCTTATCTTCCCCGGACCCGAAGGCCGCCTGGAAGGCCGCTACCATCCCCAGCCCAAGCCCGACGCCCCGCTTGCCATCGTGCTGCACCCGCATCCGCAATACGGGGGCACGATGAACAACCGGGTGGTCTACAACCTGCATTACGCCTTTCACCGGATGGGCTTCACCGTCCTGCGCTTCAACTTCCGGGGCGTGGGCCGCAGCCAGGGCGAGTTCGACCAGGGCATCGGAGAGCTGTCGGACGCCGCATCCGCGCTGGACCACCTGCAGGCGATGAACCCCAATTCCAAGCATTGCTGGGTCGCGGGCTTCAGCTTCGGCGCATGGATCGGGATGCAGCTTCTGATGCGCCGCCCCGAGATCACGGGATTCGTCAGCGTCTCGCCGCCGGCGAACATGTATGACTTCAGCTTCCTCGCGCCCTGCCCGTCCTCGGGCCTCATCATCAACGGCACCGCCGACCGGGTGGCCCCGCCCAAGGACACCAACGCCCTTGTGGGCAAGCTGCGCGAGCAGAAGGGCATCACCGTCACGCATGAGGAAATCGAAGGCGCAGACCATTTCTTCCGCGACGACGAGGCCCACATGAAGCCGATGATCGACACCGTGCAGGCCTATGTCCGCCGCAGGCTGACCGAAACCACCCGCTGAGGGACGCAAGGCCCCCGCATCGGCGGGCCGCGCCGGGTCAGCCGGCCAGCGCGACGCGGTTCTTGCCGTGCCGCTCGGCCAGCTTGCGGGCCAGCCGGCCGGGCACCAGTTGCCGGGCCGGGGGAAAGCCGCCCTCGCCCTCGCACAGTTCGGGGAAGATCGCTTGGATCTCGGCCGCCGCAGCCTCGCCCAGCGCGGCCAAGGCCATCGGGCCGGGGTAAAGCGATTCCGTCTCGGCGCCGTTCGAGACCAGCACCTCGTGACGGTCGAACATCAGGTGCAGGTAGGTGACCTCGCGTGCTGCCTCGTCCACCTCGATGCCCGGCAGCGACAGAAGCTGCTTGGCCGCGACCAGCACCTCGGGGGCGCCGAACATCCGCATCGCGATGGCCGAGCGCACCAGGACCCGGTGCTGCGGCGAGACGACAAGATCCCGCAGCGGCTGCCCGGCACCCAGCGCCCCCGCCCGGATGCGGATGGGGCGCAGTTTGGGCTGGGCCGCAAGCTCGCTCGGGCGCAGTGTCCGGCGACCGATCCAGCGCAGGGGCTGCAGCCCGTTGTCACGGGTCCAGACGAGATCGCCCAGCGCCAGGTCCTCGACCCGGCGCTCTCCCCCGGCCGTGCGGATCATCGTTCCGGCGGTGAAGCAGGGGACGATCGGAAGGTCGAAGATCTCGGGCGTGAAGGAGATCCGCGACGAGGGCGGGGTGGTCGCTGGAAACGGCTTCGCCTTCAGGATCGTGACCCCGCGCAGCCCGGTGATGCCCTTCCAGTCCTTGAGCGTATCGACCGAAGGGCGGAAGAACATGTCGCCGTTGCCCATCTGGATCAGCACGCCGGATTCGTCCGCCGTGGACCCGTCGGGCAGGGTCAGCCTGTAATCGACCTCGAAGAAGCCGGTGATCTGGGTGTTCGCCTTTGTCGCGGTATGCGGCGAGACATAGGTCATCTTCGAGGCCGTGCGCGAGCCGTAGGTGGTCGAGAAACCCCACTCATTGCGGAAGAAGCCGTAGTTGTATTCGTTGCCGCTGACCGCGACCGCCTTGATCTCGGAAGGACCGAAGGCCTCGTGGCCGACCAGCTTGTTGGCCTCGGCCTGCGTCGCGGTGTTATTGGGGGTCGCGTTGAATTGCGGCTTGTTGCCGAACCAGAGCAAATTGACCGTCGCCATGAAAACATCCAGACCTGAAAATGGTAATGGATGTCGTGCTACAGTCCTTCCCGAATTCGGCGAACCTGTGCTTCCGGACAGTTTTACGAGAATTATTATCTATTTAGATAGGTCTGGCGAATTGACGTGGCGGCATGCTGCAGCACCGTCGCCTGCGGCATACCATGGCATACCGGGCTTCCCTTCGGTCCTGTTTGGCGTTATAGGCGCGACTGACCGTTTTCCGAATCCAAGGTGTGCCCATGACCAAGATCAAGGTAGACAACCCCGTCGTCGAACTCGACGGCGACGAGATGACCCGGATCATCTGGGACTTCATCAAGCAGAAGCTGATCCTGCCCTATCTGGACATCGACCTGAAATACTACGACCTCGGCATCGAGGAACGTGACCGGACCGAGGACCAGATCACCATCGACGCCGCCAACGCCATCAAGCAGTACGGCGTCGGCGTGAAATGCGCGACGATCACGCCCGACGAACAGCGGGTCGAGGAATTCGGCCTCAAGAAGATGTGGAAATCGCCCAACGGCACCATCCGCAACATCCTGGGCGGCGTGATCTTCCGCGAGCCGATCATCTGCAAGAACGTGCCCCGCCTTGTGCCGCACTGGACCCAGCCGGTCATCGTCGGCCGCCACGCCTTCGGCGACCAGTACAAGGCCACCGATTTCCTGTTCCCCGGCAAGGGCAGGCTGACGATCCGCTTCGTCGGCGAGGATGGCGAGACCATCGAGCACGAGGTCTTCCAGGCCCCGTCCTCGGGCGTGGCGATGGCAATGTACAACCTGGACGATTCGATCCGCGACTTCGCCCGCGCCTCGATGAACTACGGGCTGAACCGCGGCTATCCGGTCTACCTGTCCACCAAGAACACGATCCTCAAGGCCTATGACGGCCGCTTCAAGGACCTGTTCCAAGAGGTGTTCGACGCCGAGTTCGCCGACAAGTTCAAGGCGGCGGGCATCACCTATGAACACCGTCTGATCGACGACATGGTGGCGTCCAACCTGAAATGGTCGGGCGGCTATGTCTGGGCCTGCAAGAACTATGACGGCGACGTGCAGTCGGACACCGTGGCACAGGGCTTCGGCTCGCTCGGCCTGATGACCTCGGTGCTGATGACGCCCGACGGGCAGACCGTCGAGGCCGAGGCGGCGCATGGCACCGTCACCCGCCACTACCGCGAGCATCAGAAGGGCAACGAGACCTCGACCAACTCCATCGCCTCGATCTTCGCCTGGACGGGCGGGCTGAAGCACCGCGCCAAGCTGGACGGCAACGAGCAGCTGCAGCGTTTCGCCGAGACGCTGGAGCGCGTGACCGTGCAGGCGGTCGAGGACGGCCACATGACCAAGGACCTCGCCCTGCTGGTCGGGCCGGACCAGAAGTGGCTGTCCACCATGGGCTATCTGGAAAAGGTGGACGAATACCTGAACAAGGCGCTGGCGGGCTGAGACTGCGCCCAGCGACGGAAAAGGGCCGGGCAGCAATGCCCGGCCCTTTTTCCATGCGGCGGGATCAGCCTTCGGGCGCGGCGGCAATGGAATCGACGAACTCTCCGGCCAGCGCATGGGCGCCCTCGATCACGGCAGGATCGAGTTCCGTGACCTCCTCGCCCGTGACCTCGCCGACCTGCACGTTCAGCGCCCGCCCCCGCACCTCGGCCACGCAGAGCGTGCAGGTCACATCCTTTACCTGGGTTCCCATGCATTCCATCCCGGTGCCGGCAGGGCTTTGGACCGTGGCGCGCGTCATCGGGATGTCCCCGTCCGCCATGTAGGCCGCGGCCCGTTCCACCTTGCCCGCGATGCCGCCCCCATACAGGCGGTAAAGCAGCACCTGCACATTCCGGTTGTCGTCGGGGTGATGATAGGCGGCCTAAATCCGCCCTTCCTGCGGCTTGCTCTGGATCGAGGCGCGGGTCAGGCCGTCGATCTCCTCGGGGAAGCCCGGAAGGAAGGCGTTGGTGGGATGCCCCTGCACGACATCGGGCGGACCATCGGTCCGGGCGGCGGCAGGGGTGCCAAGCGCGGCAGCCAGTGCCGCCGCGAGCAGGACTCTGGTCATGGGCTTTCCCTGTCCCGCGTCACTCGCCCGTGGGATTGTCCGAGGCGGGATACCAGTCCACGATCACGATCACGATCTCGGTCGCGGCCCCCGTCGCCTGCAGCTTTTCAGCGAACTCGGCCGGGTCGTTGCCCTTGTGGTGATAAGGGATGACCATGCGCGGGGCCATTTCCGCCACGCCCTCGGCGGCCTGATCGACGTCCATCGTGTAGGGCAGGTTCATTGGCACGAAGGCGACCGCGATGTCGGCCTGCGCGCGGAACTCGGGCGTGGCCTCGGTGTCCCCGGCGATGTAGATGCGGCCGTGGTCGGGCGAGGTCAGCACATAGCCGTTGTCGCGGCCCTGCGGGTGATACTGCATCCGCTCGGGGGTGACGTTGTAGGCGGGGACGGCCTCGATCGGCATCCCCGCGACCTCGCCCTTGTCGCCATTGGCCATGACGGTGGCGCGGGCGCGCAGGGCCTCGGGCAGCTTCTCGGCCACGGCGGGGTTGACGATCAGCGCGACGCCCTCGGTGACGATGGCGGCCAGCGTGTCGGGGTCGAAATGATCGCCATGCTCATGCGTGACCAGCACCGCCGTGGGCGTGCCCGCCGCGGCATACTGCCCGGCGTCCCCCACCGGATCGACAAGGATGCGCTGGCCGCCCAGTGTCAGCATCAGGCTGGCGTGCTCGAAGGGCGTCAGGAACTCGGGCGCGCCGGCGCCGCTGGCGGCAGGGACGGCGGCCTGCGCCCGCAGCATCGCGGGCAGGCTGGCCGCCGCCCCTGCGGCGAGCGCGGCGGCGAGGGTCTGGCGTCGGTTCAGGCGCATGGCATCTCTCCACGGAACAGGGGTCCACGGTCAATTCCGGCAGGGCGCCCGCGGTTCCCGGCCCCCCGGCCCTTTTCCTGGAGGCCCCGAGGGGCTATCTCCACCTCGTCCCCAGCCCCGGAGCCTTTACCGATGAAAGCCGCCGTCATCACATTCCCCGGTTCCAACTGCGACCGCGACCTTGCCGTGGCGCTGAAAGCCGCGGGCGCGGTTGTCACCCGCGTCTGGCACAAGGACGATGCGCTGCCCGAAGGGACCGACCTTGTGGCGGTGCCCGGCGGCTTCTCCTTCGGCGACTACCTGCGCTGCGGGGCCATCGCCGCGCGCTCGCCCGTGGCCGCTGCCATCCGCGCCCATGCCGAACGGGGCGGCTATGTGCTGGGCGTCTGCAACGGCTTCCAGGTGCTGACGGAACTGGGCCTGCTGCCGGGCGCGCTGATGCGGAACGCGGGGCTGACCTTTCTCTGCAAGGACGCCCCCCTGCGCGTCGCCGCCCGCAACAACCCCTTCCTGTCCGCCTTCTCGGACGCCGAGGAGATCAGCCTGCCCATCGCCCACCATGACGGCAACTACCAGATCGACCCCGAAGGGCTGGCCCGCCTGAAATCCGAGGGGCGGATTGCGCTGACCTATCGCGCGCCCGTCAACGGCTCGGTCGCCGACATCGCGGGCGTGCTGTCGGAAAACCGCCGCGTGCTGGGGATGATGCCCCATCCCGAACGGGCGGCGGAAGCGGCGCATGGCGGTTCGGACGGGGCGCGGCTGTTCCACGGGCTGATCGATTCGACCGTCGCCGCATAACCCCCGTGCTCCCGCAGCGGACGCTTGAGCGGCAGCCCGCCAACCCATAGATTGGCCGGCATGGCAGATCGCGGCCAAGAGATCGAGGACGACCCCACCCATCCCGCCGCACTGCGCGCGCGCGCGGCCGCGCGCAGCCGCCTTGTCAACCGGCTCGGTGCCGTTCTGCTGCTGCTGGCGGCCATGGGCGCGATCTGGTGGACCAACGTCTGGCTGACCGATCGGTTCTCGGAAAACACCCGCGTCCGGGCGGAACTGCGCTCGGCGCTTTACACCGGCAACCTGTTGTCGGAACTGCAGCGCACCTCGGTGGTGCCGCTGCTGCTGGCGCGCGACCCGGCGCTGATCGGGGCGCTCAGCAGCAAGGATTACGCCACCGTCTCGGCCCGGCTGATCGCCGCGCAAAAGGAAATCGGCGCGGCCTCGATCCGGCTTCTGGACAACTCGGGCCGCACGGTCGGGGCCACCGACCGCAAGCTTCTGGGCAGCAACTACGTCTCGGCCCCCTTCTATGTCGAGGCGCTGCGGACCAACGACACCGTCTTCACCGTTTCGCCGGGACCCGCCGGCGGCTTCGATTTCACCTATTCCCGCGCGGTGATGCGGGACGGGCGGGCGGTGGGCGTGATCGTGGTCGGGGCCGACCTTTCCCGGCTGGAACGGTCATGGGCGGGGATCTCGGACGCGGTGGTGGTCACCGACAGCGCGGGCCAGATCATCCTGTCCACCGAACCCCGCTGGCGGGGCCACACGGTCCAGGACGCGCTGGCCGTCAGGTCCGCCCCCACCGCCATCGAGCGCGCCTTCCAGGTCACCGCCGACTGGTCGAACCGACCGGTCGATGCCTATGTCGGCGGCAAGGCGGTGATGGAAACGGAAACCCGCATCCCCTTCCGCGGCTGGCGGATGACGCTGTTCACCACCTTCGATTCGGTGCGGGAACGGGTGAACACCTTTCTTGCGCTGGAAATCATGGGCTTTGCGATCCTAATGGCGGCGGGCTTCTACATCCTGTCCCGCCGCGCCAGCGTCCAGTCCGCCCGCTACCGCCGCGAATCGGCCGACCTGCGGGCGCTGAACAACCGGCTCACGCGCGAGATCGCCGAACGCGAGCGGATGCAGCGCGAATTGCGCGTGGCCGAGCAGACCGTCCAGCAGGCATCCAAGCTGGCCGCGCTGGGCGAGATGTCGGCGGGCGTCAGCCACGAGCTGAACCAGCCGCTGGCGGCGATGAAGACCTATCTGGCAGGCTCGCGGCTGCTTCTGGAACGGGGCCGGGGGGACGAGGCGCTGACCTCGTTCCAGCGCATCGACGACCTGCTGGACCGGATGGGCACGATCACCCGGCAGTTGAAATCCTACGCCCGCAAGGGCGGCGAGGCCTTCGAGCCCGTGGACCTGCGCGTGGCCCTGTCGGGCGCGCTCACGATGATGGAACCCCAGTTGCGCAACCGCCGCGTCCGGCTGCAGCGCAGCCTGCCGCGCGAGCCGGTGATGGTCTTCTGCGACCGCATCCGGCTGGAACAGGTCATCATCAACCTGATCCGCAACGCGATGGATGCGACCAAGCAGGTCCGCGACCCCTCGATCGAGCTGGTGGTGGACAAGCTTTCGCATGCCCATCTGTCGGTCCGGGACAACGGGCCGGGGGTCGAGGACCTGGAACAGTTGTTCGAGCCTTTCTGGACGACCAAGAGCCCCGGCGAGGGCACGGGGCTGGGCCTCGCCATCTCGTCGGGGATTGTTGCCGATTTCGGCGGCCGGCTGACGGCGCACAACCGCGACAGCGGGGGCGCGGTCTTCGATGTCGAGCTGCCATTGTTTGAACCCGCCCGGCATGGCGCAAGGCCGCTGGCTGCGGAATGACGAAAGGAAATGACATGGCGCAGACAATGACTGTCGCGATCGTGGACGACGAACCCGACATGCGCGAATCGATCAGCCAGTGGCTGACGCTGTCGGGCTTCCGTACCGAAAGCTACGCCAGCGCCGAAGAGGCGCTGAAGGCAATCGGCCCCGACTGGCCCGGCGTGGTGATTTCCGACATGCGGATGCCGGGGATGGACGGCATGGCCTTCCTCAAGCGGCTGATGGGGCAGGATTCGGGGCTGCCGGTCATCATGATCACCGGCCACGGCGACGTGCCCATGGCGGTCGAGGCGATGCGTCTGGGCGCCATGGACTTCATGGAAAAGCCCTTCAACCCCGACCGGATGACGGAACTGGCCAAGAAGGCCACGCAGGCCCGCCGGATCACGCTGGACAACCGCGCCCTGCGCCGGGATCTGTCCGAGGGCCAGCAGGTGATGTCCAAGCTGGTCGGCGCCTCGCCCGCGATGGAACGGCTGCGCGAGGACATCCTGGATCTCGGCCAGGCCGACGGCCATGTGCTGATCGACGGCGAGACCGGGACCGGCAAGACGCTGGTGGCCCATGCCCTGCACGCGGTCGGGCCGCGGGCGTCCAAGAAGTTCGTCCCGATCAGTTGCGCCGCCTATAACGACGAGGCGCTGGCGACCCGGCTTTTCGGCCCCGTCGAGGAGGGCCTTCCGGCGGTCGAGGAGGCCCGCGGCGGCACCCTCTGCCTGGAAGACATCGAGGCGCTGTCCGATCCGCTGCAGGCCCGGCTTCTGGCCTTCATCGCCGACCAGGGCGCGCCCGCCGAGACGCGGATCATCGCCATCTCCAACGCCCGCGCCGAGGGCCGCCGGGCCGAGGACAGCCTGCGCCCCGACCTCTTCTACCGGCTTTCGGCGCTCAAGATCACCCTGCCGCCGCTGCGCCAGCGGGGCGAGGACATCCTGTCCCTTTTCACGCGGATGACGGAACAGTTCGCCGACGAATACGGCTGCGAGCCGCCCCAGATCACCGCGCAGGAAGCCGCCCAGCTTCTGCAGGCCCCCTGGCCCGGCAATGTCCGCCAGCTCATCAACGTGGCCGAGCGCGCGGTGCTGCAGAACCGCCGCGGCTCGGGGTCGATCACCTCGCTGCTGATGGGCGACGGCGAGGAGGCGCAGACGGACGCGACCACGACGGAAGGAAAGCCGCTCAAGGAATATGTCGAGAGCTTCGAGAAGATGCTGATCGATAACACCATGCGCCGCCACAAGGGCTCGATCAGCGCGGTGATGGACGAGCTGTGCCTGCCGCGCCGGACGCTGAACGAGAAGATGGCCAAGTATGGCCTGAGCCGCAGCGACTATCTCTAGCCGTATCGGACGTGCATCGCCTGTGCATCGGGCGTGCATCCGATGTGCGGCCGGATTTCTGCAACCAAGGGCTGAAATCGGCGGTGACGCTTTCGCATTGTCATTTGTCGGCATCACGCCCTATGTTGCCCCCATGCGGGGGCGCGGCCTCTTGTCGGCCGCGTCCGTCCCGCACCCGGTTTCGCAACGTGGCCGCCCTGCCGGAGCTTCCGGCAAGCGGTCGCGTGGGAAAAGCCGGCGGTCTCGCCCGTCCCCGGACAAGCCGACCGCCTGAACATTCGCCGCCTTCGTCCCTGCAACATGGTCCGAAGGCACAGGAAAAAAGAGACGCGATGGATCGCGCGATGGACGACGATGGATGGAACCGGCGGGGCGCAGGGCCCGCGGGCCCTGCCGCCACCGGTCCCGCAATCCCGCCTCGCGCCTTCCGCGCGTCCGCATCATGCCGCACCCCTTGTCCCCCACCGCCCAGGCGCGGGCGGGCAGGGCTGCGCGAAAGAACGATTCATGGCAAAGAAAATGCTGATCGACGCCACGCATCCCGAGGAAACCCGGGTCGTCGTGGCGGATGGAACCAGGGTCGACGACTTTGATTTCGAGACCCTGAACAAGCGGCAACTGGCCGGGAACATCTACCTGGCCAAGGTGACGCGGGTCGAGCCCTCGCTGCAGGCGGCCTTCGTGGATTACGGTGGAAACCGCCACGGTTTCCTGGCCTTCGCGGAAATCCACCCGGATTACTACCAGATTCCCGCCGCCGACCGCCGCGCGCTGATCGAGGAAGACCGCGCTGCCGCCGAGGAAGCCGAGGCCGAGGAAGGGGCGCAGGAGCGCCGCCCCCGGACCTCGCGCAGCCGCAGCCGTGGTGGCCGCGAGGAACGGGCCGAGCGCGCCTCGCAGGACGATGCGGTGACGAAATCCGACGCCGTGCCGGGGATGGAGGTCATCGACGCCTCGACCGAACAGCCGTCGCCCGAGGATGCCGCCGTCGAATCCGGCTTCTCGGCGG
The DNA here is from genome assembly GCF_030536915.1 of Paracoccus sp. (in: a-proteobacteria). Classification (GTDB taxonomy): domain Bacteria; phylum Pseudomonadota; class Alphaproteobacteria; order Rhodobacterales; family Rhodobacteraceae; genus Paracoccus. The sequence goes on along the minus strand of NZ_JAUNPC010000027.1, from coordinate 6,013 downwards.
CTGGCGGCGATGCGGTCGATCCTTCGGTCCAAGGGCAAGGCGGTGACGCCGACGCGCCCGAACCTACCCCCGTTGACGCCCCCGAACAGACCGGGGCGCATGCGGAAGCCGATGCGTCGGACGACGACCATGCCGAGGACAGCGGCTCGGACGACGAGATCGAATCTGTCGCCGAAGAGGACGTGGCCGAGGAGATCCGCCCCGCCCGCAAGCCCCGTGCGCGCCGCTACAAGATCCAGGAAGTCATCAAGGTCCGGCAGATCATGCTGGTCCAGGTCGTCAAGGAGGAACGCGGCAACAAGGGCGCGGCGCTGACGACCTACCTCAGCCTCGCCGGGCGCTATTGCGTGCTGATGCCCAACACCGCGCGCGGCGGCGGGATTTCCCGCAAGATCACCAATGTCGCCGACCGCAAGAAGCTGAAGGAGATCGCCGGGCAGCTCGAGGTGCCGCAGGGCGCGGGGCTGATCATCCGCACGGCGGGCAGCCAGCGGACCCAGACCGAGATCAAGCGCGACTACGAATACCTGATGCGGTTGTGGGAGCAGATCCGGGAACTGACCTTCAAGTCGGTCGCGCCTGCACCGATCTACGAGGAAGGCGACCTCATCAAGCGGTCCATCCGCGACCTTTACAGCAAGGACATCGACGAGGTGCTGGTCGAGGGCGAGCGCGGCTATCGCACCGCCCGCGACTTCATGGCGATGATCATGCCGACGCAGGTCCGCGCGGTGAAGCATTACGCCGACCCGATGCCGCTGTTCACGCGGCACGGGGTGGAAAGCTACCTGTCGGGGATGTTCAACCCGACGGTGCAACTGAAATCCGGCGGCTACATCGTCATCGGCATCACCGAGGCGCTGGTCGCCATCGACGTGAACTCGGGGCGGGCGACCAAGGAAGGCTCGATCGAGGATACCGCGTTCAAGACGAACTGCGAGGCGGCGGACGAAATCGCGCGGCAGTTGCGCCTGCGCGACCTTGCGGGCCTGATCGTCATCGACTTCATCGACATGGACGAGCGCAAGAACAACGCCGCCGTGGAAAAGCGATTCAAGGAAGCGCTGAAGAACGACCGCGCCCGCATCCAGGTCGGCCGCATCTCGGGCTTCGGCCTGATGGAGATGAGCCGCCAGCGCCTGCGTCCGGGGATGCTGGAATCGACCACCCAGCAATGCCCGCATTGCCACGGCACCGGGCTGATCCGGTCGGACGATTCGATGGCGCTGACGATCCTGCGCGCAATCGAGGAGGAAGGGACGCGCAAGCGGTCCCGCGAGGTTCTGGTGCGTGCGCCGGTCGCCGTCGCCAACTACCTGATGAACCAGAAGCGCGAGCATATCGCCACGATGGAATCGCGCTATGGTCTGTCGGTGCGGGTCGAGGCTGATCCTTCGCTGATCTCGCCCGACTACACGCTTGAGAAGTTCAAGACCGCGACCCGCGTGGTGCCCGAGCCAAGTTCGGCCGCGCTGTCCGTCGATGCCCGCCTGATGGCGCAGATCGACGAGCACGAGGACACGGTCGAGGAGGATCTTGAGACCGAGGCCGAGGCCGAGGCAGACGAATCCGCAACGCATGAGGCTGCCGAGGACGAGAACGGCAACGGCTCGCGCCGCCGCCGCCGCCGTCGCCGCCGCGGTGGCCGCAACGGGGACGAGGCGAACGGGACCGAGCAGGCTGATTCGGACGATGCCGGTGAGGCGGATGCCGGAACCGCCGACGCCGAAAGCGCGGAAGCGGAAGATGAGGCGGGCGAGGACAGCAGGCCGGCCGGTTCCAGTCGCTCGCGCCGCTCGCGGTCACGGTCCCGCCGTCGCGTCGAGGACCGGGGCGAGGCTGCGGGCGAAGCCACCGAGGGTGTCATCGACGAAAGCCGCGAGGTTCCGGCAGGCGCGGGCGAGCCGGTGGAAACCGGCGGCATCCCTGCGAATGCGGACGGGCTGGGTGATGATGCCGAAGGTGACGCGCAGGATACGGAGGGCGCGACCGATGCGTCCGCGGATGCCGTGATGGCGGAGGCGGGTGAGGCGCAGATGGTTGGCGAGGAGCCTTCCAGCCAAGTCGCCGAGCCTTCCGCGCATCCCGATCAGCCGCAGGAAGCCGGGGCCGAGGCCGCTCTGCCGGCTGGTTTCGGGGCGGAGGTGACTGAAGCAGCGGAGAGCGCCGAGGCGCCCCGGGAAGATGGCGCGGCCGAGGCAGTCGCTGATGCGCGCACCGAAGAGGTTGCCCTGTCCAGCGAAGAGGTCACCCCTGCGCATGATGCTCGGGCGGCCTTGACGGGCGAAGCTGCCGCCGTGGGCGAGGACGACGGGCAAGCGACCGAGGGAGAGTCCATGCAGGCCGAGGCTGCCGGTCTGTCCTCGGAGCCCGCAGCCTCCGAAGGTTTGTCCGATCAGGCCGAAGCCGCCTCGCGTGAGGCCGAAGTTGCGACCATCGAGGCGCCTGCGGCCGAGGCCGAGCCGCAGCCTGCGCGCCCCAAGCGGCGCGGCTGGTGGTCGAACTGATCCGCTGACGCAGCCGTGACGTTCTGACGCGAGGCCGGGGCTTTCCCGGCCTCGTTCTTTTCTTCATGGTGCCGCCATGTTTGGGATCGAACTTGCCGACGCCGCCATCCTGCCGGCGGCCCTTGTCGCCATGCTGGCGGGAATCCTGTCGTTCCTGTCACCCTGCGTCCTGCCGATCGTGCCGCCCTATCTGGCCTACATGACCGGCGTGAAGGTCTCGGCCCTGAAGGAACGCCAGCGCAGCGCGGTGCTGCCGGCACTGTTCTTCGTCATGGGGCTGTCCACCGTCTTCCTGCTGATGGGCTATGCGGCCTCGGCCTTCGGCCGGGCCTTCCTGCAGTATCAGCCGATGCTGGTGACGATCTCGGGCATCTTCGTGATCCTGCTGGGGCTGCATTTCCTGCATGTCTTCCGCATCCCCATGCTCGACCGCGAGGCGCGGATCGAGGCGGGGGACAAGGGCGGCACCGCGATGGGGGCCTATCTGCTGGGCCTCGCCTTCGCCTTCGGCTGGACGCCCTGCATCGGGCCGCAACTGTCGATGATCCTGACACTGGCCGCGACCGAGCCGAGCCGCGGCACCGCGCTGCTGGGGATCTATGCGCTGGGTCTGGGCATCCCTTTCCTGCTGTCGGCGATCTTCATCGAGCGGTCCATCGGGCTGATGAACCGGCTGAAGCGGCACATGGGGGCCATCGAGCGCGTCTCGGGCGTGCTGCTGATCGCGGTGGGCGTCCTGCTGCTGACCGGCTGGCTCAGCGTCATCAGCTACTGGCTGCTGGAAACCTTTCCGGCGCTGGCCGCCATCGGCTGAACGGCCCAAGAAGGCTGGCGCTTTTCCAGGAAGGCCGCCATGCCCTCTCCGGTCTCGGGCAGCATCAGGTTCTCGCACATCGTGGCGCCGGTCTGGCGGTAGGCGTCCGCAAGGCTCTGGCCCAGTTGCTCGCGGAAGGCGCGCTTGCCCATGCGCACCGCCTGCGGCAGCTTCGAGGCGACAAGCTGCGCCAGCGCCATGGTTTCCTCGGCCAGCTTTTCAGGGGTCACGACGCGGTTCACCAGTCCCAGTTCGCGGGCGCGCCGGGCGTCGATGAACTCGCCCGTCACCAGCATCTCGAAGGCCGCGCGGGGGGGAATGGCGCGGGTCAGCGCGACCATGGGCGTCGCGCAGAACAGGCCGATGTTGACGCCGTTGACGCCGAAGCGGACGCCCTCGGCCGCCACCGCCATGTCGCAACTGGCGACAAGCTGGCAGCCGGCGGCGGTGGCGATTCCCTGCACCTCGGCGATGACCGGCTGGGGCAGGGCGCCGATCGCCTGCATGAGCGTGGCGCATTCGGCGAACAGCGATTCGTAGGCCGCGCGGCCACCGTCATCCCCGGTCCGCGCCCCTTGCATCTGCCTGAGATCATGGCCAGCCGAGAAGGCCTTGCCTTCGGCCGCGAGGATCACGGCGCGCACCGGCTGGTCCGCGATCCCCGCAAAAGCCTTGGTGAGCGCCCCGATCATCTCGACCGACAGCGCGTTGTAATTCGCGCCGCTGGTCATCACCAGCCGCGCCACCGCGCCGTGATCCTCGCGCCGGACCAGTTCGCCTGCCTTTGCCATTGTCACCCTCCGCTTCGTCGCGCCAAACTCTAGGCGCGCAAGGAGGATCTGGAAAGCATGATGCAGCCGCACGAGATCGAGGCGTTCATCGCCCGCGAGTTCCCGCAGGTCAGCGGCTACAGCCTCACAAGGGTGGACGGCGACGGCGTGGGAATGCGGCTGGCGGTCGGGCACCGGCATCTGCGTCCGGGCGGGACGGTCTCGGGGCCGACGATGTTCGAACTGGCGGACCTGGCCATGTATGCCGCGGTGCTGTCGCGGATCGGCCCGGTGGCGCTGACGGTCACGACCGGGGCCAGCATCGATTTCATGCGCAAGCCCGTGGCCGGGCGCGACCTGGTGGCCGAGTGCCGGCTGCTGAAGCTGGGGCGGGTCCTTGCGGTCGGGGACGTGCTGATCCGCAGCGAGGGGATGGGTGAGCCGGTCGCGCGGGCGTCGCTGACCTATTCGATTCCGCCGAAAACAGGCGGGTAGCAATAGGTATTTTATTACCTATATTTCAAGCGGATGTTTTGTAAGGATTTTCTACAGGATGTCGCCGTTGACCTGAGGGGCTGCTTTGGTGCATAGACCCCCATCCGAATTCACACCCCCCGAAAGGGACGACCGATGAAGACCTATACCGCGAAACCGGCGGAGATCGAGAAGAAGTGGATCCTGATCGACGCCGAGGGCGTCGTTCTGGGCCGCCTCGCCACGATCGTCGCCAGCCGCTTGCGCGGCAAGCACAAGCCGACCTTCACGCCGCACATGGACATGGGCGACAACGTCATCATCATCAACGCCGACAAGGTGCAGATGACCGGCGACAAGCGCGACGACAAGAAATACTACTGGCACACCGGCCATCCGGGCGGGATCAAGCACCGCACCGCCCGCCAGGTGCTGGAAGGCGCCCATCCCGAGCGTGTCGTCATCAAGGCCGTCGAGCGGATGATTTCCCGCAACAAGCTGGGCAAGCAGCAGATGACCAACCTGCGCGTCTATGCCGGCGACCAGCACCCGCACGAGGCCCAGCAGCCCGAAGTGCTGGACGTCAAAGCGATGAACCCCAAGAACACCCGGAGCGCCTGAACATGGCCGAAGACATCAAATCGCTGGACCAGTTGAGGGACGCGGTGACGGCCAGCGCCGGCGCCGTCCAGGGTTCGACCGCCGAGGAATCGCGCGGCCTGCAGGCCGCAGTGGTCCGTGAACCCCAGCGCGACGCACAGGGACGCGCCTATGCGACCGGCAAGCGCAAGGACGCGGTCGCCCGCGTCTGGGTCAAGCCGGGTTCCGGCAAGGTCACGGTGAACGGCAAGGACATGGCCGAATACTTCGCGCGTCCCGTGCTGCAGATGATCCTGCGCCAGCCTTTCGACATCGCGGGCGTCGCCAACCAGTATGACGTCTATGCGACCGTTGCAGGCGGGGGTCTTTCGGGGCAGGCCGGTGCGGTGAAGCACGGGATCTCGAAGGCGCTGCAGCTGCACGAGCCCAGCCTGCGCGGCGCGCTGAAGGCGGCGGGCTTCCTGACCCGCGACCCGCGCGTGGTCGAACGGAAGAAATACGGCAGGGCCAAGGCGCGCCGGTCGTTCCAGTTCTCGAAGCGCTGATCGCTTCGAAACGCACAAGCTCGAAGGGCGCGGCATCTGCCGCGCCTTTTTTCGTTCCGGCGGACCGATTCCTGCGTGGCGCGAGTCGCGCGGCAACGATTCTGTCACCGAAGCGTTGCGATTCCATGTAAGATTCGGCTTGCGAGGCCGTTCGTGTCCTGAAGCAGCCGTTTCGAAGCTGGAGGTAGGGCGGCAGAAATCCTTGGAAGACAACGAGTTGCAACAAAGTTGCAGCCAAGGTCGATTTTTCCGCTTGCCCCCGTCATGATCTCCCCCTAGATACCGCTTCACCGAACGGCGGGG
>NZ_JAUNPC010000219.1 GCF_030536915.1 Paracoccus sp. (in: a-proteobacteria) | reverse complement strand
CCAAGATCCGGTCCTCCATGTCGAAAACGCCCGCCAGAATAGGGCTGTCGCGTTTCAGAATGGAATCCGCCCGCCTACAATCATGTCAGGCAGTAACCAGGATTATGTAATACCAGCTTCGACTGGTGGACAGCTTTCGGGAAATTGGGTGGGGTTTGTCAGGCGCACAGGTCGGCCAAGTCCTTGCGAGTTGTCTGGACAATGGCGAAGGCAGCTCGGCCGACAAGAAGAAAGCACCTTGGGTCCAGTGGAAAGTCTGTCGGGATTCTGCCGTTCCGCCCCGTCTCGGGGCTGTCTGTCGCACGGCTGACAGCAGACAGGCGGCTGAACGGTGTTTTCGGCCGCTTGGCTTGTCCGGCTGACCGCAGAGATCAGCATGACAGGATTGATCTCCCCCGGGCCCGTTCGCGAGTTCGCTGTCCTTTCCCTTCAGCAGATCGAGACCCTGTGTGTTCGGGTGAAAGGTCCCGATCGGCAGGTCCGAAGGGCGGCTGCCGAAACCGACAGCACGCGAAGGCTGCAGACCACGCCGGAGGAGGGCCAATCACGACGATGGCGATCGAAGCCTTCGCGCCCCCTGTCCCGTCTTCCGACGCTCCAGACACGTCGCAGCCGGGCCCGGTCCCGGGCCGCGCCAACATTCCACGGGCGGCAAGCAGCGGCACGGAGCGACATCGAAGATGGTCTTCCTCTTGGCCCTCGCGTTCGGCGCCGCGGTTGTCTTCGGCTGCTGTCATGAGACCGGAACCGAGGGCGGATTCCGGCTCATGCGGCGGCTTCCTTGCGGCGTTCGGCCCTGCGGCGGTCGTAGTCCAGCACGGCCTCCAGCAGCACCTGCGCGCCGGCGGCGCATTCCTCGGGCAACGTGGATTCCGCCGGGTTGTGCGACAGCCCGCCCTTGCAGGGCACGAAGATCATCGTCGTCGGCGCGACGGCCGCGGCATGGACCGCGTCGTGGCCGGCCCCCGAGATCATGTCGCGGGTGGAAAGCCCTGCCGCCCTGGCACCGGCCCGCACGGACGCGATGCATTCGGGGTCGAAGGCCACGGGCGCCGTGCGCGAGATGGGATCGAGCCGATGTTCAAGCCCGTCCGCCTGCGCCGTCTCGGCCACCAGCGCGGCAACCTCCTGTTCCATCCGGTCCAGGACGGCGTCCTCGGGATGGCGCAGGTCGATGGTGGCGCGCACCTCGCCGGGGATGACGTTGTGCGAGTTCGGGCTGACCTCGAGGAAGCCGATCGTGCCCACGGCGTCCTTGTGGCCGCGGGCGATCCGGTCGATGCCCCCGATCACCCGCGCCATGCCGACAAGCGCGTTGCGGCGCAGGTGCATGGGGGTCGAGCCGGTGTGCGCCGCCGTTCCCGTCAGGCTCAGGTCGAACCAGCGCATCCCCTGGACGCCCTGCACCACGCCGATCTGCCTGCCCTCGGCCTCAAGGATGGGCCCCTGTTCGATATGCAGCTCGAACATCGCGCCAAAGCGGACCGAGCCGGCCTTCGCGTCTCCGCGCCAGCCGATGCGGTCGAGCGAGGCCCCGAAGCTGTCGCCCCCCGCATCGGTCCGGCTGTCGCCATAGGCGCGGCTGTAGACCCCCGCCCAGATGCCCGAGCCG
>NZ_JAUNPC010000218.1 GCF_030536915.1 Paracoccus sp. (in: a-proteobacteria) | reverse complement strand
CCAGCAGCGCGGCGCCGCCGCCCGCGCGCCGGACGGTGTCGTCCAGCCAGGCCATCCGCTCCTGATCATGCCCATCAAGATAGCAGGCGGCGGCGCAGAACAGGGGCAGGGCCAGATGCCCGCGTAGCTGGCGGGCCAGCGCGGCAAAGCGGCTGGCAAAGTCCGGATCCGGCTGGCGCGGCGGGATGGTGGCGAGGCACCACTCCCTGGCGTGCTCGGCCATCTCGTCGCGCCGGATCTGGCACTCGCCTTTCGGCGAGCGCATGCGGCCCCGCGACAGCAGGCCGGTCAGCCGCCCGTAGCTGGCGCGGTCGGTCGGCCAGACCAGGAAAGCGGAGCCGTCGTCCAGGACCAGCCGGGCGCCGACCACATAGGGCAGCCCGGCCTCCCTGGCCGCGACATGGCCGCGCACGATCCCGGCCAGGCTGTTGCTGTCGCAAATGCCGAGACCCGCATGCCCCAGCGCCCGGGCGGTCAGCACCAGCTCCGCCGGATGCGAGGCGCCATGCAGCAGGGAAAAGTTCGACCGGGCGCCGAGCTCGGCATAGGCGGGCGGCATGGCTCAGGCGAGCTCGCCATGCAGGAACCAGCGGACCTCGGCGCCGGGTTCCAGCAGGCGGCAGACCCAGAAGCGCGGACCCTCGACGGTCTGCAGGCGGTAATAGTCGCGCCGCGGCCGGTGGCCATCCTCGCCCCACCATTCGGGCTTGAGGCGCTCGGGGCCGATGGCGGCCAGCACCCGGTAGAGACGACCGGCATGGCGCAGCTGCACCAGCGGCCCGTCCGGCGCCGCGGTGGTCACGGCGACGGGGAGCGGCACGTGCAGGAGCCGGATCGGACGGATGGCGCGGCCCCAATCCTCGGGGATGCCCGGATCCGCGTAAGGATCTGCGGGCGCCACGGCGTATTCGGGCCAGTGGCTCCGCAGCGGTGCCTGGCGGGCGATGGCGATGCGCTGCCCGGCGCGGTCCAGCAACTCCGGCAGGGCAGCGGGCTGCAGGGCGGCACCATCCTCCCCACGGCGCAGCAGGGCCTGGGCGTGGCTGACCGGCTCCGTCTCGGCGGCCTCCAGCACCATGCGCTCGAAGCCCAGATCCGGCTCCAGCTGGCCCAGCACTTCGGCGAACAGCCGAAACAGATGCCGGGGCGCGTGCGAGGCGGCACCGGTGCCGATCGCCACCTCCTGCACCACCCGGTCGACCCGAAAGCCGCGCAGCACCAGGCGGCGGGCGCCCTGACCGGCCTGCTCCAGCGCCCGGCACAGCTCCTCCAGCAACGTCTCCAGCACGTGGTCGATGGCCGGGCGGGTGATGATGGGCTCGAGCAGATTGCGGGAGGCTACGAACACCGGCGGCGGCCGCACCGGCCGGAGGGAGCGCGGCCGCCTGCCCAGCGCGTCGTCGAGCGCGTCGAGCAGCGGGCGGCCAAAGCGGCGCGCCAGCGGCCCGCGGGGCTGGCGCAGCAGGTCACCGATCCGCTGCAGCCCCAGCCGGGCCAGACCCTGGATGATGTCCGGCGGCAGGCGCAACGCCGCCAGGGGCAGGGGGATCAGCGCCGCCGGCTCATCGCCCGCGGGCAGCACCAGGGGCCGGGACACGCTGCGCGCCAGCGCCGCTGCGCAACCGGGCGTG
>NZ_JAUNPC010000217.1 GCF_030536915.1 Paracoccus sp. (in: a-proteobacteria) | reverse complement strand
TGGGCCGACCAGAAGGTCATCCGCGAGATCATGGTGTTTCTGCACCAGCATGGCGTCGGCACCGCACGGGCCGTGCGGATCTTCAGGACCTATGGCCTCGATGCGGTGCAGGTGATGAGCGAGAACCCCTACCGGCTCGCCCGGGACATCCGCGGCATCGGCTTCCGCACTGCCGATGTCATCGCCGAAAAGCTCGGCATCGAGAGGACCGCCATGATCCGGGTGCGGGCAGGGATCTCGTTTGCGCTCTCCGAGGCCATGGGGCAGGGGCATTGCGGGTTGCCGCGGAGGGACCTGACGGGGCTCGCGGAAAAGCTGCTGGAGGTGCCGGCCGAGATCATCGAGCGTGCAATGGTGCTGGAACTGACCGAGGGCACGGTTGCGGCAGACCGGGTGGGTGACACCGACTGCGTGTTCCTGAGCGGGCTCCACCAAGCCGAGTGCAGCATCGCCGCGCATCTGAAACGCCTTGCCGGCGGTCCCCTGCCGTGGCCCGGCATCGATGTCGCGCGTGCCTTGCCGTGGATCGAACAGGCAACGGGCCTGACGCTGGCGGCCAGTCAGGCCGAGGCCCTGCGCCTGGCGCTGCGCTCGAAGGTGCTGGTGATCACCGGCGGGCCCGGCGTCGGCAAGACCACCTTGGTCAATGCCATCCTGCGCATCCTCGCGGCCAAGGGCGCGCGACTTCTGCTCTGCGCCCCCACCGGACGGGCCGCCAAGCGGATGACGGAGGCCACAGGGCTGGAGGCCCGCACCATTCACCGGCTGCTCGAGTTCGATCCCGCCACCGCCTGCTTCAAGCGCAGCGAGGAGAACCCGCTCGCCTGCGATCTCCTGGTCGTCGACGAAAGCTCGATGGTGGACGTCCCGCTCATGCAGTCGCTCCTGAAGGCGGTGCCAGGCTCGGCTGCATTGCTGATCGTGGGCGACATCGACCAGCTGCCCTCGGTCGGCCCCGGCCAGGTGCTGGCCGACATCATCGGCTCCGGCGCGGTGCCGGTCGTGCGGCTGACCGAGGTGTTCCGCCAGGCGGCGCAGAGCCGCATCATCACCAGTGCCCACCGGATCAACGAAGGCCGGCTGCCGGACCTTGCGGCCCCTGAGGGCGGGAGCGACTTCTATTTCGTGCCGGCCGAGGAGCCCGAACAGGCCGTGGCGCGCATCGTCGAGCTGGTGCGCCACCGCATCCCGCGCCGCTTCGGACTGGACCCCATCCGCGACATCCAGGTGCTCTGCCCGATGAACCGCGGCGGCGTGGGCGCGCGTGCGCTCAACATTGAATTGCAGGCCGCCCTTAACCCGGCGGGTGTCCCGAAGGTCGAGCGCTTCGGCTGGACCTTCGCGCCCGGCGACAAGGTCATGCAGGTCGAGAACGACTACGACAAGGAGGTCTGGAACGGTGACATCGGCCGGATCGGGGCGGTCGATCCCGAGGAGGGGGAGGTCACCATCGACTTCGACGGCCGTCCGGTCGTCTTCGGCTTCGGGGAACTGGACACCGTCGTGCCGGCCTATGCGGCCACGATCCACAAGGCGCAGGGCTCGGAGTATCCGGCCGTGGTCATTCCGGTGATGACCCAGCACTACGCCATGCTGCAGCGCAACCTGCTTTATACCGGCGTCACCCGCGGCCGG
>NZ_JAUNPC010000026.1:8053-35721 GCF_030536915.1 Paracoccus sp. (in: a-proteobacteria) | reverse complement strand
GCGACCCGGATCGAGCCGGGGCAGGAGGTCCGCGTCCCGCCCTTGCCCGACGCGGCCCCTGCGCCCGCCGCCCCGCGCCTGCGGGAAACCGACGCCGAGATGATCCGGGCCGCCGTCCTGTGGAAGGACGAGCATATCATCGCGATCAACAAGCCGCCGGGCCTGCCCTCGCAGGGCGGCTCGAGGCAGGGCGAGCGTCACGTGGACGGCCTCAGCCCCGCGCTGATGTTCGGCTACAAGGAAAAGCCGAAGCTGGTGCATCGGCTGGACAAGGACACCTCGGGTGTATTGCTGCTGGCGCGCACCGACCGGGTGGCGCGGCGGCTGTCCGAGGCCTTCCGGGCGCGGACCACCCGCAAGATCTACTGGGCCGCCGTCGCGGGCGTGCCGAGCCCCAAGATGGGCACGGTCCGCTTCGGGCTGGTCAAGGCGTTGGGCCATGGGCGCGGCGGCGAGGGCGAGAAGATGATCTGCGTCCACCCGGCCCGCGTGGACCAGACCGAAGGGGCCAAGCGCGCGACCACGGATTACGCCGTGCTGGACAGTCTTGGCACCCGTGTGTCCTGGGCCGCGCTGGTGCCTGTCACCGGGCGAACGCACCAGTTGCGGGCGCATATGGCCGAACTCGGCCACCCGATCATCGGCGACGGCAAATATGGCGGCTCGGGGCAGGAGAACCTGGGCGACGGCTGGGGCGCGCAGCTTGGCGGAGAGATCAGCCGCAAGCTGCATCTGCATGCCCGCAGCATCAGCTTCGACCATCCGATCACCGGCAAGCGCATCACCCTGACCGCGCCCCTGCCCGAGCACATGGCGCGGACTTGGAAGACCCTGGGCTGGCACGAGAGTGACGTGCCCGCCGATCCGTTCGAGGACGCATGAAGCTGGTCATCTGGGACATCGACGGCACGCTGGTGGACAGCCACGCGATGATCATGGATGCAATGGCCGCCGGCATGGCTGCTGCCGGGCTGCCGGAGCTGCCGCATCGCACGGTCAGCGGCATCGTCGGCCTGTCGCTGCCGGTGGCGGTGGAAACCCTGCTGCCCGGCCATGACCCGGCTATCCATGACACCGTGGCCGAGGGCTATCGGGTACATTATTCCGCCGCGCGGGCGCAGGCGGAATCGCCGCTGTTTCCCGGCGCGCGGAACTGCCTCGACCGGCTGGCCGCGCGGGACGACCTGCTGATGGCGGTGGCCACGGGCAAGTCGCGGCGGGGGCTGGACGCGCTGCTGTCCGCTCATGGGCTGGAGCAGTATTTCACCGCCACCCATTGCGCCGACGGTCATCCGTCAAAGCCGGCGCCGGGGATGATCCTGTCCTGCCTGAATGACAGCGGGGCGCAGCCGGAACGCGCGGTGATGGTCGGGGACACCAGCTTCGACATCCTCATGGCGGGGAATGCCGGCATCAAGGCCTTCGGCGTCGCCTGGGGCCATCATCCCGCAAATGACCTGACCGCGGCGGGGGCGCTGGCCGTCGCCCGCGACTTTTCCGAACTTTCCCAACTGATCGAGGAATGGGCAGCATGAGCGAATGGCAGGCCCGCCGTTTCTGGACGGAAAGCGCCGTCGAGCCCGTCCCCGGCGGGTATGAGGTGCGGCTGGACGGCCGCCCCCTGCGCACCCCCGGCAAGCTGCCGCTGGTGCTGCCGACCCGCGCGCTGGCGCTGGCGGTGGCCGCGGAATGGGACGCGCAGGTGGACGTGATCGACCCCGGCGCGATGCCGCTGACGCGGGCTGCAAATTCCGCCATCGAGCGCGTCGCGCCGCAGTTCGACGCCGTGGCCGACATGCTGGCCGAATACGGCGGCACCGATCTTCTGTGCTACCGGGCCGAGCATCCGGTCGAACTGGTTGTGCAGCAGGCGGAAGGCTGGAATCCCCTGCTGGACTGGGCGCGGTCCGACCTGCAGGCATCGCTGCAGGTGACGCAGGGCGTGATCCCGGTCGCGCAGGACCCGGCCTGCCTGTCCCGACTGCGGGACCGGCTGGACGCCCTGAGCCATTGGGAACTGACGGCGCTGCATGACCTGGTGACGCTGTCGGGCTCGCTCGTCCTCGGGCTTGCGGTGCTGGGGCGGCGGCTGCAGGCGGACGAGGCGCACCGGCTTTCCCGCATCGACGAGGAGCATCAGGCCGCCATCTGGGGCCGCGACGAGGAAGCCGACCTTGCCGCCGAGGGGCGGCTTCAGGCGCTGCGCAACGCCGCGCGGCTGCTGGCGCTGCTGGCGGCCGCGGACGCGGCGTCGGAAACGGACCCCGCGCCTGACGCTTGACGCACGCGTTGCGACCGGCAGTATGACGTTCAGGCCGAGCGCGTCAGGCGCGTCCCGGCAGGCGGACCGCTCAACGGCGCCGCGGAACCGTGCCGGGCGCAGATCCGGCGGACAACAGAGAGGAACTTCATGCGACACACGGCTTTCCTGGCCACGGTAGCCGCCGCGGCGCTGTCCGCAGGCACGGCGATGGCGGCCGAGGGCGACACCCTCGCGCAGGTCAAGCAGCGCGACGTGCTGAACTGCGGCGTCAACACCGGCCTTGTCGGCTTTGCCGCGCCGGATGCGAACGGCAACTGGTCGGGCTTCGACATCGCGATCTGCCGGGCGGTCGCCGCCGCCGTGCTGGGCGACCCCGCCAAGGTGAAATACATCCCCACCACCGGGCAGACCCGCTTCACCGCGCTGACCTCGGGCGAGGTGGACCTGCTGGCGCGGAACTCGACCTGGACCTTCCAGCGCGACACCGACCTCAAGATGGATTTCGCGGGGGTGAACTACTACGACGGGCAGGGCTTCATGGTCCGTCAGGATCTCGGCGTCAGCTCGGCCACCGAACTGGAAGGCGCGACGATCTGCATCCAGACCGGCACCTCGACGGAACTGAACCTGGCCGACTGGTTCAAGGCCAACAACATGACCTACCAGCCGGTCAACATCGATTCGAACGCCGAGGGCGAGCAGCAGTACATGGCGGGCGCCTGCGACGCCTATACCACCGACGCATCCGGCCTTGCCGCGACCCGCGCGGCCTTCGCCGATCCCGACAACCACATCATCCTGCCCGAGATCATCTCGAAGGAGCCGCTGGCCCCTGCCGTCCGCCACGGCGACAACAACTGGGGCGACATCGTCCGCTGGACGCTTTACGCGCTGATCTCGGCCGAGGAATACGGCGTGACCTCGGCCAATCTGGACGAGTTGTCGCGGTCCTCGACCAACCCGGACGTGCAGCGGATGCTGGGCGCGACCGACGATTACGGCGCGATGCTGGGGCTGGACAAGGAATGGGCCAAGCGCGCCATCGCCGCCTCTGGCAACTACGGCGAGATCTTCGCCGCCAACATCGGCGAACAGACCCCCATCGGGCTGCCGCGGGGCTTGAACGCCCTGTGGACGCAGGGCGGCCTGATGTACGCGATGCCGTTCCGCTGACGACCCCGGAACCCCGCCCTGCCGTATCCGCAGGGCGGGGTTCTTCGTTCCGGCTGAACGATGCACCCGCGGCCGAGGTGGACGCAAAGATCCGCCCGGCCCAACTGGGAGAAATACATGGCGCCTGCACCCGGGGCAGGGCAGTCCTTCCGACTGTCCATGCTGATCTACGACCGCCATTACCGCGCCCTGCTGATCCAGGCGCTGGTGTTCATCCTCGTGATGTCCGTTGCGGCATGGCTGGTGAACAACACGGTCCAGAACCTCGCCCGCATGGGCAAGACCTTCGACTTCGGCTTTCTGACCAACCGTTCGGGCTATGACATCCCCTTCAGCCTGATCGCTTACGATTCGAACTCGACCCATCTGCGGGCGGCGATGGTGGGCCTGCTGAACACGCTGCTGGTTTCGGCGCTGGGCTGCGTGATCGCCACGGTGCTGGGCGTCACCGCGGGGGTGCTGCGGCTGTCGCGGAACTGGCTCGTCTCGAAGCTGATGACGGTCTATGTGGAAATCTTCCGCAACGTGCCGCTGCTGCTGTGGATCCTCGTGATCCTTGCGCTGTTCACCGAGGTGATGCCCACCCCCCGCGATTACCGCGCGGCCGGGGACGGGACAGCCAATGCCGAGATGATCCTGTTCGGCACCGTCGCGCCCACGAATCGCTATACCGCCGTCCCCGCCGTGGTGGCGGAACGCGACCCCGGCCCCGTGTCGATCCTGGGCGTCCAGATCGACGCGATGGTGGTGGCCTTCGCCGTCGCGCTGCTGTCGGCATGGCTCATCAACCGCTGGCTGCGGAACCGCGCGCAGTATCTGCAGGACACCACCGGGCGGCGGCCCGTGACCTGGTGGATCACGCTGGCGCTGTTCGTGGCGCCGCTGCTGGGGCTGATCCAGCTTTTCGGCATCCACCTGGTCGC
The DNA here is from genome assembly GCF_030536915.1 of Paracoccus sp. (in: a-proteobacteria). Lineage (GTDB taxonomy): Bacteria > Pseudomonadota > Alphaproteobacteria > Rhodobacterales > Rhodobacteraceae > Paracoccus. The sequence goes on along the minus strand of NZ_JAUNPC010000026.1, from coordinate 31,362 downwards.
GCCGGAACTGCGGGGCTTCAACTTCGCGGGCGGCATGAACCTCGACAACGGCTTCGTGGTGCTGCTGCTGGCGCTGTCGCTTTACACCGGCGCCTTCATCGCCGAGATCGTGCGCGCCGGCATCATGGCCGTCAGCCGCGGCCAGACCGAGGCCGCGGCGGCGCTGGGGATGCGCGCCCGCCCGATCATGGCGCTGGTGGTGCTGCCGCAGGCGCTGCGGGTCATCATCCCGCCGCTGATCTCGCAGTTCCTGAACCTGACCAAGAACAGCTCGCTGGCAATCGCGGTGGGCTATCCCGACCTGCGCGCGACGCTGGGCGGCACCACGCTGAACCAGACCGGGCGGGAAATGGAATCGATGATCCTGATGATGGGGATCTATCTGGCGATCAGCCTGATCGTCTCGGCGGTGATGAACCTCTACAATTCCCGCGTCCGGCTGAAGGAGCGCTGAGATGAGCGAAGCCCACGCCGAAACCGTCCCCTTTGTCCGCGGCACCATGCTGCCGCCGACCCCTCCCCCCGCGCGGCAGTCGGGCGTGGTGCTGTGGCTGCGCGAGAACCTGTTTTCCGGGCCGCTGAACATCCTGCTGACTCTGGCCGGGCTGGCAGTTGTATGGAGCATCGTCTCGCATCTGTGGCCGTGGTTCGCCAATTCCGTCTGGAACGCATCCAGCATCGGCGAGTGCCGCCAGATCATCGCCGAACGCGACGGCCCCGGCGCGACCGGCGCCTGCTTCGCCATCATCCGCGAACGCTGGAACCAGTTCATCTTCGGCTTCTACCCGGCCGAGCATTACTGGCGCCCGACCGCCGCCTTCGCGCTGCTGCTGTTCGCGGTGGCGCCCATCCTGTTTTCCGAAAGCCGACGGCTGCGCTGGACGGTGCTGGCGCTGGCCGCGGTCCTCGGCTTTGCGGCCTGCGTCGCGCTGGGCACGCCCGCGCGGCCCCTGCTGGTCATCGCCGCCGCCTTCATCGCCCTGACGGCGCTGATCGAATATGCGCCGGGCCGGGCGCTGGTCTTCAGCCTGCTTTACCCTTTCCTCGCGGTCTGGCTGCTCTGGGGCGGGCCGATCTGGAACCCGCTCGCGGTTCTGGCGGGATTCGTCCTAGCCCTCATCATCTGGCGGACGGCCGGGCGCTTCGGCGCCGGGCTGGTCGGGCTGGCGCTGGGGGTCGTGGCGGCGGTCTGGTGGTGGACAGCACTTGGCCCCCGGGTGGCGGCGGACCTGCAGGCGCTTCTGCCGCTGGCGCTGGCCCCGGTCGAATCGCGGTCCTTCGGCGGCTTCCTGCTGGCGCTGACCATCGGCGTCTCGGGCATCGTCATGTCGCTGCCGCTGGGGATCATCCTCGCGCTTGCCCGCCAGTCGAACCTGCCGGTGGTCAAGATGCTGGCGGTGATGTTCATCGAGTTCATCCGCGGCGTGCCGCTGATCACGCTGCTGTTCGTGGCCTCGATCCTGCTGAACTACTTCCTGCCGCCGGGCACGAATTTCGACATCATCCTGCGGGTCATCATCATGGTGACGCTGTTCGCGAGCGCCTATATGGCCGAGGTGATCCGCGGGGGCCTCGCCGCCCTGCCGCGCGGGCAATACGAAGGGGCGGATTCTCTGGGCCTGACCTACTGGCAGGCGCAGCGGCTGATCATCCTGCCGCAGGCGCTGAAGATTTCCATCCCCGGCATCGTCGGCACCTTCATCGGCGTCTTCAAGGACACGACGCTGGTGACTTTCGTGGGCCTTTTCGACCCGCTGAAGCAGATGGCCGACACGATCAGGGCAACCTTCGCCTGGAAGGGCGCCTATTGGGAGCCGTATGTCTTCACCGGCACCATCTTCTTCATCCTCTGCTTCGCCATGTCCCGATACGCGATGTATCTGGAACGGCGGCTCAAGACCGATCACCGCTGAGGGGCTGTTTATGACCGACCTGAACACCCAACCCCGCTCCGTCCCCGCAATGGGGTCCGAGATCGCCGTCCAGATCGAGGGTCTGAACAAGTGGTACGGCACCTTCCATGTCCTGCGCGACATCGACCTGACCGTGCGGCGGGGCGAGCGGATCGTGATCGCCGGGCCGTCGGGATCGGGGAAATCGACGCTGATCCGCTGCATCAACCAGCTTGAGGAACACCAGTCCGGCCGCATCACCGTGGACGGGGTGGAGCTTACCAACGACATCAAGAACATCGACAAGATCCGGTCCGAGGTCGGGATGGTGTTCCAGCACTTCAACCTCTTCCCGCATTTGACCGTGCTGGAGAACTGCACTCTCGCCCCCATCTGGGTCCGCAAGGTGCCCCGGCGCGAGGCCGAGGAGATCGCCATGCATTTCCTGCGCGAAGTCCGCATCCCCGACCAGGCGCACAAGTATCCGGGCCAGCTTTCCGGCGGCCAGCAGCAGCGGGTGGCCATCGCCCGATCCCTGTGCATGAGGCCCAAGATCATGCTCTTCGACGAGCCGACCAGCGCCCTTGACCCCGAGATGATCAAGGAGGTGCTGGACACCATGATCGAGCTGGCCGAGGGCGGCATGACCATGCTCTGCGTCACCCACGAGATGGGCTTTGCCCAGGCCGTGGCGCATCGGGTGATCTTCATGGACCAGGGCCAGATCGTCGAGGAGAACACCCCGCGCGAGTTTTTCAACAATCCGCAATCCGAGCGCACCAAGCTGTTCCTCAGCCAGATTCTGGGGCATTGAGGAACAAAACAACGCGCGTGGGGGTGATCGAATGAACCAGATGTATCTGCTGCTGCTCGGCCTTCTGGGCGTCGCCGCCATCGGCAGCCTTCTGTCCAGCGACGACGACGAGGAATTCGACCAGGGCGAGGAGCTGCCCGACATTCCCGTCCGGGACGGCACCGACGATTCCGAGACGCTCACCGGCACCGGCGGGGCCGAGATCATCCGCGCCTTCCGGGGCGACGACACCATCGACGCGGGGGCCGGCGACGACTGGATCTACGGGGGGCTGGGCGATGACACGGTCATCGCCGATGCCGGGGACGACCGCGTCTTCCTGGGCAGGGGCGACGATCTTTATGGCGAGCGCGGCAGCACCGCCGATGACGGCGACGACACCATCGAGGGCGGCAGCGGCAAGGACACCATCCATGCGGGCGGGGGCGACGACCTGATCCTGCCGGGCGATGACGACAATGACGACGACGTGCTGAACGGCGGTCCCGGCTCGGACACGATCCGGGGTGGCGAGGGCGATGACCTCATCGGCGCCGATGACATTCTGGACGGCGATCCCGACTTCTACTACGGCGACAAGGGCAGCGACACGATCTGGCTCGGGGACGGCGATTACGCCGAAGGGGGCGACGGCCGCGACGACTATCTGCTGACGGCGGGCCTGGGCGCCTCGACCATCGCCTATGGATCGGCGGACCGGATCACCGTGAACTACGAGGGCACCGGGGATGATCCGCCCGAGGTCCGGGTGGTGCAGTCGGGCGCGGACGCCCATCTGGTCGTGGACGGCGATGTTCTGGCGATCCTCAAGGACACCGACGCCGCGGCGGTGGACGAGATCGAGCTGAAGGCATCGGGCAGCGCGGCCGGCGCCGCCACGGGTGCCGTCGTCGGCGGTCCCGCGGGTTCAGGTCCGGGATCTGCTGTGGGACCGGCAAACTAGGACATGGGCCTGCGCCCTTGGCAGGAACGACGGCCCGCCGCATCGGCGGGCCGTCCCTGTTTCAGACCGCCGTGCGGCGCATCTCGTCCAGGTAGATTTCCCGCATCCGGCGCGCCACGGGGCCGGGCTTGCCGTCCCCGATGGCCGCGCCGTCCAGGTCCACCACCGGCATCACGAAGGCCGAGGCCGAGGTGATGAAGGCCTCGTCCGCCGCCTTGGCCTCATCCACGGTGAAGCTGCGTTCCTCGACCCCAAGCTGCGCCTCGGCGGCCAGCCGCAGCACCGCGGCGCGGGTGATGCCGTGCAGGATGTCGGTCGAAAGCTGGCGGGTGACGATGGTGCCGTCCTTGACGATATAGACGTTGTTCGAGGTGCCCTCGGTCACGAAGCCGTCCTCGACCATCCAGGCGTCGTCGCAGCCGCGTGCCTTCGCTTCCATCTTGGCCATCGAGGGGTAAAGCAGCTGCACCGTCTTGATGTCGCGGCGCGACCAGCGCAGGTCGGGGACCGTGCAGACGCGCAGCCCGGTTTCCGCCTGCGGATTGGCGGCAAGGCCGGGCTTGGACTGGGTGAACATCACGACCGTGGGTGCGGTGCCTTCCGGCGGATAGGCGAAGTCGCGGTCGCCCGGATTGCCGCGCGTCACCTGCAGATAGACCAGCCCTTCGGCGATGCCGTTTTCCGTGACCAGCCGCCGGTGCGCTTCCAGCCATTCCGCGTCGGTCATCGGCGGGGTGATCCCCAGTTCAGCCAGCGAACGCGCCAGCCGTTTCATATGACCGTCAAAGTCCAGAAGCCTGCCGTCCAGCACGCTGACGACCTCGTAGACGCCGTCGGCCATCAGGAAGCCGCGGTCGAAGATCGAGACGGTGGCCTGTTCCTCGGGCAGGTAGCGGCCATTGACAAGGACGGTGCGGGACATCGTGTTCTCCGGAATGTGGCGGATCGGTTGTGCGCCAATGCGCGGATGCGTTCAATGCACCTTCCCCGTGCATCCGCAGAAAGGCTTGCTGCAACTGCGGCAACAATCTATCACGCCTGCAACACGCCACGAAACATCATTGCACGAGGTCTCATGTCCTTCCGGCTGCAACCCGCTGCGCCTGCCCGTCTGAACCGCTGCCAGCTCTTCGGCCCCGGCTCGCGCACCCAGCTTTTCGAGAAGATGGCGGCTTCGGGGGCCGATGTCATCAACCTCGACCTTGAGGATTCGGTCGCCCCGGATGACAAGGACCGGGCGCGGAAGAACGTGATCCAGGCGATCGGCGACGTGGACTGGGGCAACAAGACCCTGTCGGTGCGCATCAACGGACTGGACACGCCCTACTGGTACCGCGACGTGGTGGACCTGCTGGAACAGGCCTCCGACCGGCTGGATTCGATCATGATCCCCAAGGTCGGCAATGCCGCCGACATCTATGCGGTGGACGCGCTGGTGACGGCGGTGGAACGCGCCAAGAACCGCCAGAAGCCGCTGGGCTTCGAGGTCATCATCGAATCGGCCGCCGGCATCACCCATGTCGCGGAGATCGCCGCCGCCAGCCCCCGCCTGCAGGCGATGAGCCTGGGCGCCGCCGATTTCGCGGCCAGCATGGGCATGGCCACGACCGGCATCGGCGGGACGCAGGAAAACTACTACATGGCCCATGAGGGCCAGAAATACTGGGCCGACCCGTGGCACTGGGCGCAGGCCGCGATCGTCGCCGCCTGCCGGACCCATGGGGTGCTGCCGGTGGACGGCCCTTATGGCGATTTCAGCGACCAGGAGGGTTTCCGCGCCCAGGCGCTGCGCTCGGCCACGCTGGGCATGGTCGGCAAATGGGCGATCCACCCCACCCAGGTCGCGCTGGCCAACGAGATCTTCTCGCCTTCAGAAAAGGCCGTGACCGAGGCGCGCGAGATCCTCGCAGCCATGGAGGACGCGCAGAAATCCGGTGCCGGCGCCGCGGTATACAAAGGTAGACTGGTTGACATCGCGTCAATTCGTCAGGCACAAGTGATCGTGCGCCAGGCAGAACTGATCACTGCCGAGGCACAACGCTGACGCAAACGGACCCGGACGGCTCGGCGGGGAGGCCAGCCGTCTTCGGGGGAGGAGCGACAGGCCCCGTCCCATGCGGGGCCTGTCTCTGTTTGGACGGGCTGCCGAGGTTGTCAGAAATCGAACAGGTCGCCCAAGAAGGATTCGCGGCGTTTGGGTTTGCGGCCATGACGATGATCGTCGTCGTAATCATCATGATCCCGCCGCCGATCACGCTCCTCGGAGCGATGGCTGTCCTGCCGCTCATGGCCGGATTGCGGCGATCCCTGCAGATCGGGGGCCGCAGTGGGCTGGCCGACAGGGGGTAGAGGAGGCATCGACATGGCGGCGCGGTCGATGATCTTGTCCAGTTCCCCGCGATCCAGCCAGACGCCGCGGCATCTGGGGCAATAATCGATCTCGACACCGCTGCGATCGGACATCACCAGCGTCTCGCCATCCACCGGGCATTTCATCCGAGGTCTCCTCTGGTCCCTGCCTTTTGAAGTAAGCGGCGCGAGGCTGAACGCAATGGGCAGGCAGCAACACGTCCGGGTGATTGCTTTCGGGTTGAAAGATCCGGGCAGGTGGGCTTCGGGGAACAGCCGGCCGCACTGTGTTCAGCCGGGAAGGCTACGGCAGGGGTTGAAAGGCCCGAGGGATCAATCCCCCAGGCAGCCTTGCGGCAAGCTCTTATGTCGCGGTCTGCCATCCCGCCGGGATCACCGGGGTCGCCGCGACCAGCCTGCGGGTCACGGGATGGCGAGGGGCGGACAAGATGCGCCCGGTCGGGCCTTCCTCGACCACGCGGCCCTGGTCCATCACCAGCACCCGGTCAGTGATCGCGCGCACCACCGACAGGTCGTGGCTGATGAACAGCCAGGACAGCCCATGCCGCTGCCGCAGCCGCGCGAGCAGGTCCAGCACCCGGGCGCGCACCTGCACGTCCAGCGCGCTGACCGCTTCGTCCAGCACGATCAGGCGGGGCTGGATGATGAGCGCGCGCGCGATGGCGATGCGCTGGCGCTGGCCGCCCGAGAATTCGTGGATATGACGGCGCATGGCATCCGGCTCGATGCCTACCTCGGCCAGCGCCGCGGCCACGCGGTCGCGCCAGTCGGCCGGGCGGCCCGTCAGGTGGAAAGGCTCGGCCACCAGCCGGTCCACCGTCCAGCGCGGGTCGAAGCTGGAAAACGGGTCCTGGAACACCGCCTGCACCTGCGCCCGTTGCGCCTTGGGCATCCCCGGCCCGACCGCCGCGCCCCCCAGCCGGACCCGGCCGCCCTGCAGGGCATCCAGCCCCATGACCGCGCGGGCGAGCGTCGATTTCCCGCAGCCCGATTCGCCCACCAGCCCGACCGATTCGCCTTGCGCGATGGTCAGGCTGACGCCCTCCACTGCCCGCAGAACGGGACGCGGGGCGAAAAGTGCCGTGCGGGGCAGGCGATATTCGCGCAGCGCGCCCTCGACCTGCAGGATCGGCGGGCCTTGCACCCGCGCCCCTGTCTCGGCGGGAACATGGCTGGCCGCAGCGAACAGCGCGCGGGTATAGGGGTGGCGGCGCGAGCGGAAGACCTCGGCCGTGGCCCCGGCCTCCACGATCCGGCCCTGCTGCATCACCGCCACGCGGTCGGCGATGCCCGAGACGACCGCAAGGTCATGGGTGATGAGCAGTAGCGCCATGCCCTCGTCCCGCACCAGCCCGCGCAGCAGGTTCAGGATCTGCGCCTGCGTGGTCACATCCAGCGCGGTGGTCGGCTCGTCGGCGATCAGCAGGTCGGGGGCCTCGGCGATGGCCATGGCGATGGCAACGCGCTGGCGCTGGCCGCCCGACAGTTGGTGCGGGTAAAGCCCCATGGGAAAGCGGGCGGCGGGCAGGCCCACGCGGTCCAGCCTTTCGCGGGCGCGGGCCAGCGCCTCGGCCCGGCCCAGGCGGCGGAAGCTTTCGGCCACCTGCTCGCCGATGGTCATCAGCGGGTTCAGCGCCGTCATCGGCTCCTGGAAGATCATGGCGATGCGGCGGCCCCGCAGCGCGTCCATCGCCCGTTCCGGCAGGTCGAGCAGGTTGCGCCCGGCCAGATCCACCCGCCCGCCCGTCTGCGCGCCCTCGGGCAGCAGCCCGATGGCCGCCAGCGCCGTCATCGACTTGCCCGAGCCGCTTTCGCCGACCAGCCCCGTGACCTTGCCTGCCTCCAGCGGCAGGGTCACGTCCGTCACCACCTCCCGTCCGGCGATGGTGATGCACAGGTTCTTCAGCGCGATCATGTCAGCCGCGCCTTGAGCCTCGGGTCCAGCGCGTCGCGCAAGCCGTCGCCCAGCAGGTTCAGCCCCAGCACCGTCAGCAGGATCGCCAGCCCCGGCACGATCGCGACATGGGGGGCGATCGTCACCATCGTCTGCGCCTCGGCCAGCATCCGCCCCCAGCTTGGCGTCGGCGGCTGCGCGCCAAGGCCGACGTAGGAGAGCCCGGCTTCCGCCAGTATCCCCAGCGCGAACTGGATCGTCCCCTGCACGATCAGCAGGCTCGCGAGGTTCGGCAGGATATGTTCCACGCTGATCCGCGCCGGTCCCTTGCCCGCAACCTCGGCCGCGCGGATGTAGTCGAGCGTCCACAAGGGCAGGGCCCCCCCTCGGGTCACGCGGGCGAAGACGGGGATGTTGAAGATGCCGATGGCGAGCATGGCATTCCCCGCCGATGGCCCCAGCGCGGCGGTGATCAGGATCGCCGTCACCAGCGCCGGAAAGGCGAAGATCAGGTCATTGCCGCGCATGATCGCCTCGTCCAGCCAACCCCCGCGCGAAGCTGCGGCCACCAGCCCCAGCGGCACGCCGATCCCGGCGCCGATCCCGACCGCCACCAGCGCCACGGCCAGCGAGGTCCGCGCCCCGATCATCACCATCGACAGCAGGTCGCGGCCCAGGTGGTCGGTGCCCAGAAGATGGGGGCCGCCGGGCGGGCGCAGGCGGTTCGCCACATCGACCCCGGTCACGTCGAAGGGCGTCCAGACCAGCGAGACCAGCGCCAAGGCCAGCGCCAGCCCTGCCAGCGCCGCGCCCAGGCTCAGGCCCAGCCGGTGGACAAGGACGCTCATCGCCCGCGCAGCCTCGGGTCCACGGCGGCATAGGCCAGATCGACAAGGAAGGTCACAAGGATCACCGCCGCCACCAGCACCAGCACCGCCGACTGCACCACCACCAGGTCCCGCTGGGTGATCGCCTGGAAGATCAGCCGCCCGAGGCCGGGCAGGTAGAAGACGTTCTCGATGATGATCGCGCCCGCCAGCAGGAAGGAAAACTGCATCCCCAGGATCGTCAGCACCGGGATCAGGGCGTTGCGCAGCGCATGGCGGCGCATGACCTGCCCGCGGCTGAGGCCCTTGGCCCGCGCGCTGCGGATATAGTCCTGCGAAAGCGTCTCGATCAGCGCGGACCGCAGCACCCGGGCGAGGATCGCCGCCTGCGGCAGCGCCAGCGCCACGGCTGGCAGGATCAGGGCGCGCAATGCCGCGGGGGGATCGGACCAGCCGGGAAAGCCCCCCGCCGGCAGCCAGCGCAGCTTCACGGCGAAGACCAGCACCAGCAGCATCGCGAACCAGAAGTTCGGCAGGGCGATCCCGATCTGCGCGGCCCCCATCGCCATGGCGTCAGCAGGTTTCCCGCGCCGCCCCGCCGCCAGCATGCCCACCGGCAGCGCAAACGCCACAGCCAGCGCCAGCGCCAGCGCCGCCAGCGGCAGCGAGACCTGCACCCGGTCGAGGATCATCCCCGCCACCGGCGTCTTGTAGGCGAGGCTGGTGCCCAGATCCCCCGTCAGCACGCCCCCCAGCCATTGCGCGTAGCGCACCGGCCAGGGCAGGTTCAGGCCAAGCTGCTCGCGCAGGGCCGCGATGGTTTCAGGCTGCGCGCCGGTGCCGAGGACGAAGACCGCCGGATCGCCCGGCACGAGGTCCACCACCGCGAAGATCACCGCCGAGGCGGCGACCAGCGCTAGGGCCAGCGAGGTGATGCGCCGCGCAAGCAGCCTCATGCGCGGCCTGCCCCGGCCGGGTTCATGAGCCCGGCACCTCGATCTTGCCCAAGAGCGGCGGGTCCCCGGGGGTGATGCTGTGGCGCTCGATCATGCGGTGGACGCGGGGGTCGCCTTGTCCGCGGTGCAGGGCGCGCAGGGCCACCGTCACCTCGTTGTCGGACTTGGTGCGGCGCAGGTTGTGGCGGACGTAATCGTCCCAGGTGGCGAGGTGATAGCTTTCCGACCAGACGCGCGGGTTTTCCAGGTCGCGCAGCAGGGCCCAGTTGCGCGCCCCGTCGCGGCGGCGGATCGCGCGGCGGCGGGCCATCAGGCGCAGGAACTCGGGCGTGTCCTCGGGGTGGATGAGATAGTCGACCATGACCACGATCGGCCCCGACCGCCCGCGCAGGTCCAGCGCAAGCTGCGGCTTGCGGAACTGCCCGGCGGGGTCGAGGTCGAGCTTGCCGAACTCGGGCTGGCTGAACCAGTGCCCGATCACCGCGCCGAAGATCAGCAGCCCCGCGGCCCAGGCCAGCGCCGCATCGACGCCCTGCATGTCCGCCAGCATCCCCCAGAGCCAGCTTCCCGCCGCCATCCCCCCGAAGGTCGCGGTCTGGTAAAGCGCCAGCGCCCGGGCCACGACCCAGCGGGGCGTGGACAATTGCACCGTCACGTTGAACAGCGACAGCGCCAGCACCCAGGACGCGCCCGCCGGCAGCAGCGCCAGCCCCTGCAGGTAGACGTTGTCGGTGGACGCGATCAGCAGGCAGGAGAGCGCGAAGCCCATGAAGGCCACGCGGACCACGTTCTCGTTGTTCATCCGCTCGCGCACGCGGCTGTTCGAGGCAGCCCCGAGGATCGCGCCCAGGCCGTAGCAGCCCAGCAGCAGGCCGAGGGTCAGCGAGCCGCCCTCGGGATGCCCGGTCGCGATCAGGGGCAGAAGCGCAAGGATCGCCACCGCCGAAAAGCCGAACAGCGCGCCCCGCGCCAGCACCCGCATCAGGTTCGGCGACAAGGCGACATAGCGCAGGCCGGCGGCGATGGCCGGGGCCAGCGGCTCGGGCGGGGCGTTGCGGACGCGGGGCGGCGGCTTCCAGCGGATCAGCGCGAACAGCAGCGGGACGTAGCTGAAGGCGTTGACGGCAAAGGCCGCGGCCGCGCCAAAGGCGGCGACGATCAGCCCGCCCGCCGCCGGCCCGACCGAGCGCATCAGGTTGAAGCCGACCGAATTCAGCGTGACCGCCGCCGGCAGGTCCGCGCGCGGGACCAGGTCGCCCATGCTTGCCTGCCAGGGCGGGTTGTAGAGCGCCTGCCCCAACCCGATCAGGAAGGTCAGCGCCAGCAGGCTGTAGGGGTCGAGCCAGCCGTTATTCGCCACCACCGCCAGGAACAGCGACACGCTGGACATGACCCCCAGCGCGATCAGCAGCAGCCTCTTGCGCTCGAAGATGTCGGCCAGCGCGCCCGACAGCAGCGCGAACAGCATGATCGGCAGGGTGTTCGAGGCCTGCACCAGCGCCACCAGCGTGGCGCTGTCGGTCAGTTGCGTCATCATCCAAGCCGCGCCCACCGCCTGCACCAGCCCGCCGAAGTTCGACACCAGCGTCGCCGCCCAGAGGGTACGGAACGCCTTGTGACGGAACGGGGCAAGGGCGGAAGGGCGGGACATCGGGGTCACATTAGCGACGGCGGCGGGAAGGGCAATCGGGCGGGGGGCCTGTCAGGCAGGGAAGCGCGGCTTGACGGCGACGGTTCCGCCGCCATGCTGCGGGCGCTGCCGTGACCCGAGGATGCCCTCATGACCGATCCGCGCCCCATGCCCGCGCCTGACCGCCTTGCCGGGCGCCAGCTTGCATTGCGGGCGATCATGGACGGGCGCGGGCTGGACACGGTGATCCTGTCCTCTCAGCCGAGCCTTGCCCATTACGGGGGGATCGGGGAAGGGGACGCGCCCTGCCTGCTGGTCGTCACGGCGCGCGAGGCGCGGCTGGTACGACCGGGGCACCCGGCCGGGACATGGGCCGAGGCCGCGGCCCTGCTGCCTGACGACTGTGCGCTGGGCCACGAGGATGATGTTCCGGCCGATGCGCTGGAAAGGCTGCGGCGGACCAGGCGGCCCCGGCGGCTGATCTCGATATCCGCCGACATCGCGCGCCAGATCGCGGAAGCATGAAAGACCCCCGCCCGGAAAGGGGCGGGGGTCCGAAACGGCGGCCTTCGGGGGAGGAGCCTGGCCGCCGGACGGCCGCGCGCTCAGCGGCGGCCGGTGAAGAGCGAGACGATCACCAGCAGGATCACCGCGCCGATGGTCGAGAACACGATCGAGCCGAAGAAGCTCGTGCCGCGGACGGTGGCGCCCGTGGCCGGACCTGCCCCGAGGTTCCAGCCCAGCGTCGGGAACAGCCAGCTTGCGAGGACGGCGCCCAGGACGCCCACCACGATGTTCATCAGGGCGCCCTGGCCGTGGCCCTTGACGATCTTGCCGGCAAGCCAGCCGGCGATGGCGCCGATGATGATGGCGACGATGAAGCCCATGTTGTTCCCTTTCCAGATGCGGCGGGGCTGGTGCAGCCGCCGGATGTCCCCCGAACGTCGATCCGGCCGCGGGGTTCCGGGGCAGGACGGGCGGCTGCTGCGCTGTGCCATGTCGGCCACGGATCACGGCGTGATCAAAAGATCGCGGGCGCGGCAAATATGCCACAGACAGGTGGCGACTCCCCGGCGTTTCTTGACGTATGGGCATGAACTCAGACCTATGGACCGATCGGACCGGCTTGCGGCCTCTTGCCGGGATTCGTGCCGTCCACCCTGCCAACCTCCGGCCGCCGCGGGGCATCCCGTGCGCGGTCATGCGTGAAGGAAACCCTTGATGCGTCTCGCCTCTGCCGCGCTGCTGGCATGTGCCCTAGGCCTTGCCGCCTGTGGCCCCGACAACCGGGCCGCGCAGGCCCCTGACACCAGCAACTTCGTTCCCCAGGCCTATCAGGCGCGCGTCGACCGCGGCCCCAACGGCGAGCCGCTGGACATCCCGGCGATCAAGCCCGCCTACCTGCGCGAGCGCAACGTGCGGACCGTCGTCCCCTATAACGGTCCCGAGGCGCCCGGCACGGTCGTGGTCGATCCCTATGCGCGTTTCCTTTATCTGGTCGAGGATGGCGGCATGGCCACCCGCGTCGGCATCGCCGTCGGCCGCGCGGGCGTCGGCTACGCCGGCACCGCGACCATCCGGCGCAAGGCACAGTGGCCGTCCTGGACGCCGACCGCGAACATGGTCGCGACCGAGCCCGAGCTTTACGCCCAGTTCCGGGGCGGCGTGCCGGGCGGCGTCGGCAACCCGCTGGGGTCGCGGGCGCTGTATCTCTACGAAGGCAGCCGCGACACCATGTACCGCATCCACGGGACCATGGACCCCTCGTCTGTCGGCAAGGCGACTTCGGCGGGCTGCATCCGGCTGTTCAACCAGGACATCATGGACCTGTACGACCGCATCCCGATGGGCACGACCGTCAAGGTCCGCACCGAGGCCGAATCGCGGGCGCTGGAAGGCCCGCTGCGCCAGACCCCCGACGGCTATCTGGAACCGGCGCAGTCCGTCGCCGCCGTCGTCCAGCCCGTAACCGTTGCCCCTCAGCCCGTGGTTGTGGCTTCCCAGCCCGTTGCGGTGGCCGCCCAGCCGGTCGCGCCGCCTGCCGCACCCCTGGTCGAAAGCGCCGTCCCGCGCCGCCGCTTCTGAGAGTTGGCGGAATTTGAGGCAAAGCCCGGCCCCTGCGCCGGGCTTTTCCTGTTGCGCTGTCCGGGATCTTGCGGGAACCTGCCGCCAAAACAGACAATTGCGGCGACCGCCTTTCCCCTGCGCGAGGATGACCATGGCCAAGACCCCGACCCCGGAAGCAAGCGGCGATGACGAGGCCTCGGCCGATGAAGGTCTTGTCGGGAAAAGCCGCCCCCCGGCCCTGGAAAAGCACGCCGACCGCACGCTGAAGTCCCTGGCCCGGCGGATCGAGGAAGCCCGCGATGCCGCCCGCGACCGGGACGACGAACAGGGCGCCCGGCAGCTTGGCGGCGCGCTGCGGCGGGTGCGGGCCGAGGTCCGCCGCCGCAGCGAGGCCGGGTCGGGGGATGACCCGCCGGAACAGCCGGCGGCTGCGGAAGCCACCCCGGCGCCGAAGGTGGCGCGTCCGGCACGGGCGCCGGGCGTGCGCGCCGGTCGCCCCGGTCCGCGCAAGCCGCAGAAACCCGGCCGGGTGAAGGCTGGCGAATCCATCCCCGCCCCGGTGCCGCAGGCCGGCCCCGACAGCGCCGCCGCTGATCCCGCCGCATCCGCCCCGGTGCCGCTGACCCCCCCGCGCCGCGAGGCCGCCGCCCGGCCGAAGCCCTCCAAGGAGGACAAGGCCGAGAAGAAGGCCCGCAAGGAGGCCGAGAAGGCCGAGCGCAAGCGCGTCAAGGAAGCCGAGAAGGCCGAGTTGAAAGCCGCCCGCAAGGCCGAGAAGAAGGCTGGCAGGGAGGCCGAGAAGGCCGAACGAAAGGCGAAGAAGGGCAGCGGCAAGCCCGAGGGGACGACGGCCTAGCCTTTCGCCGCGGCGCCGGCTTCCGTCAAAGGTTCACAGGCGCGCGCGCTCTTGCTATCCGGTGGCTTGTCGATTGCAGAGGAAAGACCCGTGCGCCGCTGTTTCCAGCTTGTCGTGATCGCGGCTCTGGCCGCAGCCCCCGTTCTTGCCGAGGATGCGCCCGCCGCTGCCGTGACGGTGATCGCGGCGGCCGATGCGCAGGCGCCGCTGTCCGATGCCGCCACGGACACCGTCGCCTCTGATGCGCCGGTCCTGTCGGACAGCCCGGTGCCTGATGCCGCCGCCGCCGCGGTGCCCGCCGCCCCGGCCGAAAGCCCCGACGTGCCGCCGCTGACCGACCCCGTGGCCCTGATCGGTCCGCCCATGCCTGCACCTGACACAAAAGACCGCCGCTGCACGGCGGACGGGCGCAGCTGCATCGCCGTCGCGACCTATGTCGCCGATGTCTGTTCCACGATCGAGAAGGCCGCGGGCGAGAACCGCCTGGACCCCAACTTCCTCGCCCGGCTGCTCTGGAAGGAAAGCCTGTTCGAGCCCGAGGCGGTATCTCCCGCGGGCGCGTTGGGCATCGCCCAGTTCATGCCGGGAACGGCGCGCATCCGCAAGCTGGACGACCCGATGAACCCGGCCAAGGCCATCCATGCCTCGGCCGACTATCTGCGCCATCTGATCGACGGCTTCGGCAACATGGGGCTGGCCGCCGTGGCCTATAACGGCGGCGAGGGGCGGGCCTCGAGTTTTTCCAAGGGCAGCGATTCCCTGCCCTACGAGACGCGGGACTATGTCGAGGCGATCACCGGCTTCAACGCCTGGAAATGGCGCGACGACCCGCCGGCGCAGATCGACGTGCGGCTGGACAAGGACAAGCCCTTTGGCGACGCCTGCGTGCAACTGGCCGCGAACCGGACGCTCAAGGAGTTCTCGGCCCCCCAGCGCAGCTTCCCCTGGGGCGTGATCCTTGCCTCGCATCCCCGGCAGTCGGGCGTGCAGCAGCATGTCGAGCGGCTGAACAGCAGGCTGCGCCCGATCCTGGGCGGCAAGCGGATCACCACGGTCCGCAAGACCATGTCGGGCAGCGGCAAGCGGGTCTACACGGCGCAGGTCGGCTATTCCTCGCGCAACGAGGCCAATGCCTTCTGCAGCCAGTTCCGCGCGCTCGGCGGCCGCTGCATCGTGCTGAAGAACTGAGGGGGAGGTGCGTGGAAACCACGCACCCTACGGCCCATCCGTTTCCGAACTCGTAGGGTGCGTGCTTTGCACGCACCATCCGCCCCACCTCACTCGATCCAGCGCACCTTTGTCAGGTCATTTGCGGGCGTGGGCGCGTTCTGCCACAACCCCTCGATCCGCGCATCCGCGACGCCGGTCTTGACAAGCTGGAACAGGAAGGCGGCGGGGTTGTCCTCGGCCAGCATCTCCTGCGCCTGTTTCAGCAGGGCGCTGCGTTCGGCCGGATCGGTCGAGGCGGTGAAGCGGCCGATCACGTCGTGGTAGGCCGGGTTGTCATAGCCGATGTAATAGCCTTCGCGGGCGTAGATATCGATGTCCATGGGCTCGACATGGCTGATGATGGTCAGGTCGAAATCGGCGCCCCGGAAGACCGTTTCCAGCCATTGCGCCCATTCCATGTTGGTGATCCGCGTCTCGATCCCGACCGCGCGCAACTGCGCGGCCACGATCTCTCCGCCCCGGCGGGCATAGGGCGGGGGCGGCAGCGCCAGCCGCAGGGTCAGCCCCGAGACCCCCGCCTCGGCCAGCAGTTCGCGGGCGCGGTCCGGGTCATGGGGCGAGCGGTCCAGCAGGTCCACATGATCGGGGTGATGCGGCGCGAAATGGCTGCCGATGGGGATGCCGTGGCCGAACATCGCCCCGTCGATGATGGCCTGCCGGTCGATGGCCAGCGCGATGGCCTTGCGGACCCGCGCGTCGTTCAGGGGCGCATGGCGGTTGTTCATGGACAGGATCGTCTCGCCCTCGGTGGTGCCGACGATCACCCTGAAGCGGGGATCGGCCGCAAGCTGGGGCAGGGTTTCCGGGGCAGGATAGATCGGGAATGCGTCCACGTCGCCCGCCATCATCGCCGCGAAGGCCGCCGTCGGGTCCGGGATGAAGCGGAAGGTGGCCGAGCGTAGCGCGGGCTTGTCGCCCCAGTAGCCGTCGAACGCTTCCAGCGTGATGTGGTCGCCCTGCGTCCATTCGCCGAGGCGGAACGGCCCGGTGCCGACCGGCGCGGTCGCGGCCTGCGCGGCCGAGGCCGGGTCCAGGATCACCGCGTCGCCCCAGGCCATCTTCCACGGAAAGCTGCCGTCCGGCCCGTCCAGCGTCACCCGCACCAGGTTGGGCGCCACCGCCTCGACCCCGGTGATCCCCGCGAAGAGCTGCTTCTGGGCATTGGTCGAATCCTCGCCCCGCGCCCGGTCGAGCGAGAAGACCACGTCCGAGGCGTCGAACGCCGCGCCGTCATGAAAGGTGACGCCCTGCCGCAGCCTGAATTCATAGACCGTCCCGTTCTCGCTGGCTTCCCATTCCGAGGCGAGGCCGGGGACGACCGTGCCGTCGGGGGCAAAGCGGGTCAGCCCCTCGAAGAGGTTGGCATAGACCACCTCGTCGATGGCGGCGGCAGCATTGGCGGTCGGGTCCAGCCCCGGCGGCTCCAGCACCATGCCCAGCCGGATGGTGTCGGTCGCGGCCAGCGCCGGCGCGGCGATCAGGGCAAGGGCGGCGGGCAGCAGGCGGTCGAGCATGAGCGTTCCCCTGTGACGAAGCGTGGCCCGGACAGTAGGGGCGCGGCCGCCCCCCGATCAAGCGCGCAGGCGCTTGCGCGGCGGGATCACCTGCTGCAGGGGTCCGGCCAGAAGCAGCCAGACCGAGCTGACGACCAGCCCCCACAGCGCCCAGCTTTGCGGGTGGAAGCCGACAGCGATGGCCCAGATGGCAAAGACCACCCAGGCCGCCATCATCGGCAGCGACACTGCCCGCCAGCGCGCCGTGCGGACGGGGTGGATGAACTTGACCGGGATGAACATCGCCGCCGTCAGCAGGATCACCACCGCCAAGATTACCCAGTAGGACGGTTTCAGCGCGAACAGCACCAGCACCACCATGTTCCAGCAGGCCGGGAAGCCGGCAAAGCTGTTGTCCCGGGTCTTCATCCGGGTGTCGGCCATGTAGAGGATCGAGCCGTAGACGATGGCGATGGTGCAGACCCAGCCGGTCCAGCCCGGCAGCAGTCCCGACTGGAACAGCGCGAAGGCGGGAATGAAGATCCAGGTCAGGTAATCGACCATCAGGTCCATCACCACGCCGTCATGGGTGGGCCAGTTGGCCTTTACCCCGTACCGGCGGGCCAGCGGGCCGTCCACGCCGTCCACCACCATCGCCACGACCAGCCAGACGAACATGGCGGACCATTTCCCGTCCGCCGCGGCCAGCATCGCCAGGATTGCCCAGATGGCCCCGGTAGCCGTGAGAAGATGGACCGAAAAGGCCTTGAGACGCAAGATCATGGGGCTTTGTGGCACCGGGCGGCGGGTCATGCAACCGGATCACGCGGGCGGAATCGGCAGGGCCGAAGTCGCCTTCATCTCCTCCATCGACAGAAGGGCGGTCACGTTCTGGATGCGGACCTCGGAAATCAGCGACTGGTAGAAGCGGTCATAGGCCCGCGCGTTCCGGACCACGACCTTTAGGATATAGTCGATGTCGCCCGCCAGCCGGTGCGCCTCGATCACCTCGGGGCGGGCACGGACGGCGGCCATGAAGCGCCCCGCCCATTCGGCGTCATGTTCCGTGGTGCGGATCAGGACGAAGAAGCAGGCTTCCAGCCCCAGCGCCTCGGCATCCAGCAGGGCGACCTGCGCGCGGATCACGCCCTGCTCGCGCATCCGCCGGATGCGGTTCCAGACCGGCGTGCGCGACGCGCCGACGCGGGTGGCGATCTCCTCCAGCGGCAGGCTGGCGTCCTGCTGCAGCAGGGACAGTATCTTGCGGTCCAGTTCGTCAAGCCGGACCAGAGTCTGCGTTTTCACGGCCATCAGGACAATCTTCCCGGTTGTTCCGCCTCTTGCCAGTGAGACTGTCCTTATTTCCCCCGCGCTCTGGCCTTTGGCAACATATTTTTCCTATTTTAAGGGCTGCATTACCAAGGCTGCGCCCATGTCCAAGACCTTCGTTCCCTCGCCCCGCACGCCCGCCGTGCTGACCGCCAACAACCTGCTGGACGGGCTGTCCGTCTGGATGTCGGCCGAAGGCTGGACCACGGACCCGCGCGCCGCCACGCTTTACGAGGATGCCGCGACCGCCGAAACCGCGCTGCTGGCCGCGCAGGCGCAGCCCGATCTCGTGGTCGCGCCCTATCTGGTCGAATCGGGCCGCGATGAGGCCGGCCTGCCGATTCCCGTCCATTTCCGCGAGGCCTTCCGCCAGAAAGGCCCCTCGGTCGAGACCAACGCCACCGCCATTTCCGAGGCTGCCCATGCTTGACGCCACCAACGACGACGGCCGCGCCTATCTGCAGCACCGCGCGGCCCAGTTCCGCGCCCAAGTCGCGCGGCGGCTGGACGGCAGCCTGACCGAGGACGAGTTCCGCCCCCTGCGCCTGATGAACGGCGTCTATCTGCAGCTGCACGCCTACATGCTGCGGGTCGCGATCCCCTACGGCACAATCAGCCCGACGCAGATGCGCGGGCTGGCCGACATTGCCGACCGCTGGGACCGCGGCTACGGCCATTTCACCACGCGGCAGAACATCCAGTTCAACTGGGCCAAGCTGGTGGACATCCCCGACATGCTGGACGCGCTGGCCGACGTGGGGCTGCACGCGATCCAGACCTCGGGCAACACCGTCCGCAACGTGACGACCGACGCCTTCGCCGGGGCCGCCGCCGACGAGATCGAGGACCCGCGCCCCTGGGCCGAGCTTCTGCGCTTCTGGTCCACCGACCATGCCGAGTTCCAGTTCCTGCCGCGCAAGTTCAAGATCGCCATCTCGGGCGGCAAGCGCGACCGCGCGGTGATCGCCGCCCATGACATCGGGTTGCGCTTGCGCCGCCAAGACGGCAAGCTGGGTTTTCAGGTCTGGATCGGCGGGGGTCTGGGCCGCACGCCCCTGATCGGCAAGGTCGTGCGCGAATTCCTGCCCGCCGAGGACCTGCTGCCCTACGTCGAGGGGATTCTGGCCGCCTACAACCTCAGCGGCCGGCGCGACAACAAGTACAAGGCGCGGCTGAAGATCACCGTGGCCGAGCGGGGGCTGGACGTCTTGCGCGAGGAGATCGAGGAAGAGTTCCAGCGCCGCCGCGCCGTCTTCCAGGGCCATGACGAGGACCTGCTGGCCCGCCTGCGCGACCGCTTCGCCGCACCCGTCTTCCGCGAGGTGGACGACAGCGCCTATCAGGCCGCGCTTGCCGCGAATGGGGCCTTCCGGTCCTGGATCGACACCAACCTGTCGGAACATCGCACCCCCGGCTATGCCAGCGTCACCGTGACGCTGAAGGCGCCCGGCGCGATTCCGGGCGACTGCACGTCCGCGCAGATGCGCCTGATCGCGGAACTGGCCGAGCGTCATGCCCATGGCGACATCCGCATCGCGCATGACCAGAACATCGTCCTGCCGCATGTGCCCAAGTCGGAACTGCCCGCGCTTTACGCCAGCTTGCGCGAGGCCGGGCTGGCCACGGCCAATGCGGGGCATATCACCGACATCATCTCCTGCCCCGGCATGGACTTCTGCACGCTGGCGACCGCGCGCTCGGTCCCGATCGCGCAGGAGCTGGCGGAGTATGTCCGCGCCCGCGACCTCGACGACGAGATCGGCAAGTTCGACGTTCGCATCTCGGGCTGCATCAACGCCTGCGGCCATCACCATCTTGGGCACGTGGGCATCCTCGGGCTGGACCGGGCGGGGGTCGAGAACTACCAGATCACGCTGGGCGGCGACGGCTACGAGATGCCCGCCATCGGCGAGCGAGCAGGGGCGGGCTTCCCCTATGACCAGGTCGTGCCCGCCATCGGCCGCCTGATCGACGCCTATCTGGAAGTCCGGGAAACGCCCGAGGAACGCTTCATCGACGCCCTGCGGCGGCTGGGGCCTGCGCCCTTCAAGGCGGCGCTGTATCCGGCCGAGGCCAGCCATGCTTGACGCGAACCTCGACAGCCGCGCGGCCACGCTGAACGCGCGCTACCGCAACCACGCGGCGGTGCAGGTGCTGCGCCATGCGCTCTCGGACCCCGACCTTGGCCGGGTGGCGCTGGTGTCCTCCTTCGGGGCGGAATCGGTCGTGCTGCTGCACATGCTGTCGGTGGCATCGCCCGACACGCCGGTGCTGTTCATCGACACCGAGATGCTGTTTCCCGAAACGCTGGACTATCAGCGCGAGATCGCCGGGCGCCTGCCCCTGACCGACATCCGCGTGATCCGCGCCTCGGAGGACGAGATCGCGGCGGTGGACCCCGACGGCACGCTGCACCAGCGCGACACGGATTCCTGCTGCAATGTCCGCAAGGTCGTGCCGCTGGAACGGGCGCTGTCGCAGTTCGACGCCTGGATCACGGGGCGCAAGCGGTTCCAAGGCGGCGAGCGGAAGGAGCTGGACTTCTTCGAACCCGAGCCTCCGCTACGGCTGCGGGTGAACCCGCTGGCGCATTGGCGCCCGCAGGACATCGTGGACTACATGGATGAAAACGCGCTGCCCCGGCATCCGCTGGTGGCCAGGGGCTATCCGTCCATCGGCTGCGCCCCCTGCACCTCGCCCGTGAAGGAAGGCGAGGACCCCCGCTCGGGCCGCTGGCGCGGCTCGGCCAAGACGGAATGCGGTATCCATTTCATCGGCGGCAGGATCGTGCGCGGCCCCGTCGCGCCTGAACCCGAGCCCGAGCCGGAACTTGCGCGGGTTGCCCCCGCCGCCCATCTGCACGTAGTCATGCCCGCCGAGGAAAGCCCCCCCGCAAGCAAGGACCAAGAGATGACCACCGCCGAGCAGACCCAAGCCTCACTCTCTGCCGAAGCCCCGGCAGACGCGCCGGTGCTGGTCCGCGACGATGGCTTTCATCCGCTGGAAGGGCAGCCCGACGTCAGCCTGCCCTCGGATACCGATCCCGACACGCTGGCCGATCACCTGAACGCCGCGATGATCGCGGTCGAGTTCCCGGCGATGACCGACGGGCGCGGCTTCACGCTCGCGCGGCTGCTGCGGGAACTGGGCTACAGGGGCCGCATCCGGGCGACCGGCAGCCTGATCGCCGACCAGTATGCGATGGCCCGCCGCGTCGGCATCGACGAGGTGCAGATCCCCGCCGCCCTCGCCAAGCGGCAGCCGGCGGACCAGTGGCTCGCCCGTGCCGACTGGCGCGAGTGGGACCACAGGTCGCGGCTTGCAGGCTAGTCTCCGCCCGCCCCACGCCCTAGATTATTGCGGACACCCGAAATGACCCTGGATATTCCCTTGGCCGACGCGCCCCTTGCCACCCAGCCCAAATCGACCGCGAACATCCTGCCGGATGCGCAGACCGTCACGGCGGTCCGGCACTGGACGGACTGGCTGTTTTCCTTCCGCGTGACCCGGCCCGCCTCGCTGCGCTTCCGTTCGGGCGAGTTCGTGATGATCGGCCTGCCCGGCGACAACGGCAAGCCGATCCTGCGCGCCTATTCCATCGCCTCGCCCAACTGGGACGAGGAGCTTGAGTTCTACTCGATCAAGGTGCCCGAGGGCCCGCTGACCTCGCGCCTGCAGCACATCAAGCCCGGCGACCAGATCATCCTGCGGCCGAAACCCGTGGGGACGCTGGTCTTGGACGCTTTGCTGCCCGGCAAGCGGCTGTGGTTCCTGGCGACCGGCACCGGCATCGCTCCCTTCGCCAGCCTCATGCGCGACCCCGAAACCTTCGAGCGCTACGAGCAGGTCGTGATGATGCACACCTGCCGCACCGCGGACGAGCTGGAATACGGCCGCGAGCTGGTCGAGAACCTGCGCCACGACGAGCTGCTGACCGAGCTTTACGGCAGCAGCTTTGCCGACCGGCTGCTGTATTATCCGACCACCACGCGCGAGGATTACCCGCACATGGGCCGGATCACCGACAACCTGACCAGCGGCAAGGTCTTCGCCGACCTCGGGCTGCCGGCGATGAACCCGGCCGAGGATCGGGCGATGGTCTGCGGCAGCCTCGCCTTCAACGTGGACGTCAAGGCGGTGCTGGAAGGCTTCGGCCTGCACGAGGGCGCCAACAGCGAGCCGCGCGAGTTCGTGGTGGAAAAGGCCTTCGTCGGCGAGGGCGTCTGATCTCGGCAACTTTTGTTGGAGGGGCAGAACCTTCGTTTCTTTCGGGGTGTTCATCCGAGGCAGATTTTCGCGCCCTCGGAGGAGACCCCATGAAGAAGCTGCTTCTGATCACCGCCTTCAGCCTCGCCAGCGTCGGCATGGCCGCGTCCCAGTCCTCGACCCCGTCGACCGACGGCAGCACGGCGGCCGCGCCCGACAGCGGGACGGCGGCTGCGACGACGACGACCACGGCCGCGGACGGCACTACGACCACCACCACCGCGCCGGCCGCTGACGGCGCGGCCGCCGCCATGCCCGCCATGGCCCCGCAGGAGTTCGTGAACAACGCCGCCAGCGGCGGCATGTTCGAGGTCCAGTCGAGCGAACTGGCGCTGGAACGCAGCCAGACGCCCGCCGTGCAGGAATTCGCCCGGATGATGATCGCCGATCACTCCGCCGCGAACGAGGAACTGAAGGCCATCGCAGAAGGCAAGAGCCTGACCGTGCCGACCGAGATCGCCGGACCGCCGGCCGAGCATATGTCCGCCGTGCAGGCCGCCGAGGGCGGCAGCTTCGACCAGACCTACATGCAGCACCAGGTGCAGGCGCATGAGGAAACGATCATGATGTTCCAGGCCGAGGCCCAGAACGGCAGCGATCCCGACCTGCGCGCTTTCGCCGAAAAGACCCTGCCGGCGCTGAATGCCCATCTTGAGCAAGCTCAGGGCATGATGGCCAACTGAGGCTGTCACGGCCTTGACCTGGGGGCGCCGCAACCGCAGGGTTGGGGGGCGGGTCTGTTGCG
>NZ_JAUNPC010000026.1:0-8043 GCF_030536915.1 Paracoccus sp. (in: a-proteobacteria) | reverse complement strand
GACTGTGAACCCAGTTCTCCTGGCTCCAAAGCTGGGCTCTGACCACCAAGCGGGCGCCGCCGCCCCCCCCCCACCCCAGATTGGGCCGGGGGGGCCCCGCCACCGCTGGGGTGCGGCGCCTTTCTGTTGCGGCACGAAGGCCGCGTTGACTCCGGTCGTCGGGGCCACCATGTTGCCGCCCCAAATCTGCCAAAGGTCGCCCCATGCCCGTCGTCGTCGTCGAATCTCCGGCCAAGGCCAAGACAATCAACAAGTATCTGGGCGACGACTACACCGTTCTCGCGTCCTTCGGCCATGTCCGCGACCTGCCGCCCAAGGACGGGTCCGTCGATACCGACGCCGATTTCGCGATGAAATGGGAAGTGGCGGCGGATTCGAAGAAGCACGTCAAGGCGATCAGGGACGCGCTGGCGTCCGACCCCAACCTGATCCTCGCCACCGACCCCGACCGCGAGGGCGAGGCGATTTCCTGGCACCTGCGCGAGGCCCTTGCCCCCGTGCTGAAGAAGGGCGCGCAGGTCAGCCGCGTCACCTTCAATGCGATCACGAAGAACGCCGTGACCGAGGCGATGGCGAACCCGCGCGAGATCGACCAGCCGCTGGTGGACGCCTATCTCGCGCGCCGGGCGCTGGACTATCTCGTGGGCTTCAACCTGTCGCCGGTGCTGTGGCGCAAGCTGCCCGGCGCCAAGTCCGCGGGCCGCGTCCAGTCAGTCGCCCTGCGGATCATCGTCGACCGCGAGATGGAGATCGAGGCCTTCCGCGCCCGTGAATACTGGACGGTCCACGCCACGCTGGCGACGCCACGCGGCGAGGAATACCGCGCCACGCTTGTGACCTATGCGGGCAAGAAGCTGGAACGCTACGACCTTGCCAACGCGGAAGCCGCCAAGCTGGCGGTGACGGCCGTGGAAAGCCGCGACCTGACCGTGACCTCGATCATGTCGAAGCCCGCCAGCCGCAACCCTTGGCCGCCCTTCATGACCTCGACCCTGCAGCAAGAGGCGAGCCGCAAGCTAGGCCTCGGTGCCCGCGCCTGCATGTCGGCGGCGCAAAGGCTCTATGAGGCGGGCCATATCACCTACATGCGGACCGACGGCATCGACATGGCGCCCGAGGCGGTGATGGCCGCCCGCGACGCGATCAAGGCGCGCTTTGGCGCGGAATACGTCCCCAAGTCGCCGCGGATGTACAAGAACAAGGCCAAGAACGCGCAGGAAGCGCATGAATGCATCCGGCCGACCGACATGATGCTGTCCCCCGACAGGCTGAATGTCGAGCCCGAGCAGAGGAAGCTCTACGACCTGATCTGGAAGCGCACGCTCGCGTCCCAGATGGAGGCCGCGCGGATGGAGCGGACCACCGTCGAGATCGCCAGCGCCGACGGGCAGGTGGGCCTGCGCGCGACGGGGCAGGTGATGCTGTTCGACGGCTTCCTGCGCGTCTACGACCAGGGAACCGACGACGACGAGGGCGAGGACAGCGCCCGCCTGCCGCAGATCGCGCAGGGCGAGCCCGCCGCCAAGCGCGGCGTGGTGCCGGAACAGCATTTCACCCAGCCGCCCCCCCGCTACACCGAGGCCACGCTTGTGAAGCGGATGGAGGAACTGGGCATCGGCCGGCCGTCCACCTATGCCTCGATCGTCACGACCATTCAGGACCGCGAATATGTCCGCAAGGACAAGAACCGCCTGATCCCCGAGGACAAGGGCCGGCTGGTGACGGCCTTCCTGACCCGGTACTTCCCCCGCTACGTCAGCTACGACTTCACCGCGGACCTGGAAGGCGAACTCGACGACATCTCCTCGGGCGAGAGGGAATACCGCGAGGTCCTGCGCCGCTTCTGGCGCGACTTCACCGCCGCGTTGGAAGGGACGAGCGAACTCCGCATCACCGAGGTGCTGGAGGCGATCGACGAGGCGCTGGCCCCGCATCTTTACCCGGCGCGCGCCGACGGGGGCGATCCGAGGGAATGCCCGCTGTGCGGCAAGGGGCGGCTGAACCTCAAGACCGCGCGCTCGGGCGGGGCCTTCATCGGTTGCAACAACTATCCCGAATGCCGCTACACCCGCCCGATCTCGGGCGCGGAAGGCGAGGCGGTGGGCGACACCGTTCTGGGCCTCGACCCCGAGGGCGTAGAGATCAGCCTGAAGAACGGCCGCTTCGGCCCCTATGTCCAGCGCGGCGAGGCGACGGCGGAACAGCCCAAGCCCCCGCGCGCGTCCATCCCCAAGGGCTGGGACGCAGGCTCGATGGATCTGGAAAAGGCGCTGATGCTCTTGGACCTGCCGCGCGAGATCGGGCCGCATCCCGAGGATGGCGTGACCATTGAGGTCGGGATTGGCCGCTACGGGCCTTACGTCAAGCACGGGTCTCGCTATGCGAATCTGCCCGAGGTGGACGAGGTCTTCACCATCGGCATGAACCGCGCGGTCGAGGTGCTGGCGTCGAAGCCCCAGCGCGGGCGGGCGGCTGCTGCCGTCCCCTTGGCGGAATTGGGTGAGCATCCCGAGGGCGGTGCGGTGCAGGTCCTGAGCGGCCGCTTCGGCCCTTACGTGAAATGGGGCAAGGTCAATGCCACCCTGCCGCGCGACATGGCGCCTGAATCCGTGACGATGGAACAGGCGCTGGAACTGATCGCCGCCAAGGCATCGAAGGGCGGCAGGAAGCCTGCGCCGAAGAAAGCCGCCAAGGAGCCCGCGAAACCCGCCCGCAAGCCCGCCGCGAAGAAGCCGGCTGCGTCGAAGACCGCAAAGCCGGCGGCGAAAGCGACGGCGCGGAAGACCGTCAAGGCGGATGCTGCGTCAAAACCGGCCAAGACCTGAGCCCGGCCCGCATGAAGCCGCCCTTGTGGAAATGCGATCCGCCGCCTGGGGCGGACGTGCCCTCGTCACGGTCGCATGGCCCCCCCCCTGCGCCTTTTGCGGCGCGCCCCATGCAAGGAACCCTGCCCATGCAGAACCTCATCCTTTCCCTGGCGCTGGCAGGTCCGCTTGCCGCGACGACCCTGGCGCCCGCCGGGGCGCATGACGCGGCCGACCGCATCCTGCCCGTCCACTATGTCTGCGAGGACGGCCTGACGATGGAGGTCGTCTTCCTCAACACCGCGGGCGGCAACAGCTATGCCTTTGTTCTGGCCGACGGCGAGATGACCCCGATGCGGGTCGCCGTCTCGGCCTCGGGCGCGCGCTACCTGTCGCTTGAAAAGCAGCCCACCCGCCAGTTCTGGGAAGCAAAGGGCCGCGCCGATCTGTGGGCGCTGGAGGGTCAGGCAGAAACGCCGCTGCGCACCGGCTGCGCACCCACCGGGGAAGGCGAGGCAGCCCCTCGTTGACACCTGCAGCCCCCCCGTGCAGAACCGCATGAACGGTTTGCACGGGGGGACCATGCGCAAGGTTTACGATAGCGCGGATGCCGCGCTGGAAGGGGTGCTGCGGGACGGGATCACCATCGCCGCCGGGGGCTTCGGCCTTTGCGGCATTCCCGAACTGCTGATCGCCGCGATCCACAAGTCCGGCGTCAAGGAACTGACGGTCGCGTCCAACAACTGCGGCGTGGACGGCTTCGGCCTGGGCATCCTGCTGGACAGCAAGCAGATCAGGAAGATGCAATCCTCGTATGTCGGCGAGAATGCCGAGTTCATGCGCCAGTATCTGTCGGGCGAGTTGGAGCTTGAGTTCAACCCGCAAGGGACGCTGGCCGAGCGGATGCGCGCCGGCGGCGCGGGCATCCCCGGCTTCTATACGAAAACCGGCGTCGGTACTGTCATCGCCGATGGAAAAGAGGTCAAGACCTTCGACGGCGAGGACTATATCCTCGAACGCGGGATCGTCACCGACCTCGCCATCGTCAAGGCCTGGAAGGCCGACGAGACCGGCAACCTCGTGTTCCGCAAGACCGCACGCAACTTCAACGTGCCCGCCGCCACCTGCGGCCGGGTCTGCGTCGCCGAGGTCGAGGAGATCGTCCCCGCCGGTTCGCTGGACCCCGACTGCATCCACCTGCCCGGCATCTACGTCCACCGCATCATCCAGGGCGAGCACGAGAAGCGCATCGAGCAGCGCACCACCCGCAAGCGCCCCGATCAGAACACCGCGCCCGCCGCGCAAGGGGAGGAAGCCTGATGCCCATCGAAGCAAAAGGTTGGGACCGCAACCAGATGGCCGCCCGCGCCGCGCAGGAGCTTGAGGACGGGATGTATGTCAACCTCGGCATCGGCATCCCGACGCTGGTGTCGAACTACATCCCCGAGGGCGTGCACGTCACGCTGCAGTCGGAAAACGGGATGCTGGGCATGGGGCCGTTCCCCTATGAGGGCGAGGAGGACCCCGACCTCATCAACGCCGGCAAGCAGACGATCACCGAACTGCCGCATTCGGCCTATTTCGACAGCGCGCAAAGCTTCGCGATGATCCGCGGCGGCAAGATCGCCATGGCGATCCTGGGCGCGATGGAGGTCGCGGAAAACGGCGATCTCGCGAACTGGATGATCCCCGGCAAGCTGGTCAAGGGCATGGGCGGGGCGATGGACCTGGTCGCGGGCGTCAAGCGCGTAGTCGTGGTCATGGACCACACCAACAAGGCGGGCGAATCCAAGGTGCTGCAAAGCTGCACCCTGCCGCTGACCGGCAAGGACGTGGTGGACCGCATCATCACCAACCTGGGCGTGCTGGACGTGGTGCCGGGCGGGCTTTCCATCGTGGAACTGGCCGACGGCGTGACCGAGGAGGAACTCCGCGCCGCGACCGAGGCCACGATTGTCAACTGACCGGCGGCTCTGCCGGACAACCTCCAGCCGGGCCGCCGATGCGGCCCGCTGAAACGGCGAAGCTCTCTGCCGAACGGATCGCCGCGCTTTTCACCGGCCCCGATGACGCCTTCCTGTGCGCCCGCTGGGTCCGCCCGGTCGCGCCGGTGGTCTTCGGCCTCGACGATGCCTCGCTGTCCGTCTTCCGCGCCGCGACCGCCGCCGTCTTCGCCCATGCGCGCCACCCGCTGACCGACACCGACCCGGACATGGGCGCGAACCTGATGGTCTTCGCCCTCCGCGACTGGGAGGATCTGGCGGACCTGCCCGACCTCGATCGCCTGACCGGGATGGAGGGCCTGCCGGACCGGCTGGCCGGGCAGGGTGCCGACCAGTATCGGCTGTTCCGCTTCGACCCGGACGGCAGCATCCGCGCCGCCTTCGCCTTTCTGCGCCTCGGCGGCGCGCTGGGTCAGGCGCATCCCGCGCAACTGGCCGAGGCCGCCGCCGTCAACGCCCTGCTGACCTGGGCGCATCCGGTCACGCCTTCCCAGCCGTTGGCCGCGCTGATCCGCGCGGCCTATGACCCGCTGCTGCCCGCCTGCGCCCGCGACCCCAGCCACGCCCTGCGGCTGGCGGCACGGCTTCAGGCTTCTTCTTCGTAGAAATATCCCGGGGGAGCCGTCCACCAGGACGGCGGGGGCAGCGCCCCCACGTCCTTTGCCAAGGTTCCCTTCCGTCGCCCGGCGTGCTTGACCCTTGCGCGAACCGGCAAGGACCACCGCCATGACCCACCGCTTCCCCGTCCGCGTCTATTACGAGGATACCGACCTCGGGCAGGTCGTCTATTACGCCAACTACCTCAAGTTCATCGAGCGCGGCCGCAGCGAATGGCTGCGCGCCGCCGGCGTGGACCAGCGGCAGTTGCTTGAACAGCATGACCTCGCCTTTGTCGTCCGCCGGGTCGAGGCCGACTACCTGCGCCCCGCCCGCTTCGACGACCGGCTCGACGTCATCACTTCTCTGGACCATGCCGGCGGCCCGAAGGTGGTCGTGGCCCAGTCCGTCGAACGGGATGGCACGGTGCTGTTCACCGCCCGCGTCACCGTCGTCTGCGTGGACAGGCGGACGATGCGGCCTCATCGCCTGCCGCCCGGGGTCGCCGCGGCCCTGTCCGGCTGAAACGGTCGCCCGCGGCGCACAGAACTGTGTTGCCGGTTTGTGTGGCCTTCACCGGCAGGATAAGGGAAAACGCGCGCAACCACGGCAGGACAGGCTTCATGGAAAACCTTGCAATCGGCGCCCCGACCGACTTTTCGCTGATCGCGCTGTTCCTGCGCGCGGGCCTGACCGTCAAGATCGTGATGGTGCTGCTGGTGCTGGCCTCGGTCTGGTCCTGGACGCTGATCGTCCAGAAGCTGATGGTCCAGACCGCCGCCCGCCGCGACAGCGCCAGCTTCGACCGCCGCTTCTGGTCGGGCGAGCCGCTGGACGACGTCTTCGACCGCATGAACGGGCGCACGCGCGGCCCGGCCGAGCGGATATTCTCGGCCGGGATGGGCGAATGGCGGCGCTCGCAGACGGATGACGGCGGACTGATCCCCGGCGTCCTGCAGCGGGTGGACCGGGCCATGAACGTGGCCATCGGGCGCGAAAGCGACCGCATGACGCGCGGGTTGCCGGTGCTGGCCTCCATCGGCTCGACCGCGCCCTTCATCGGGCTCTTCGGCACCGTCTGGGGCATCAAGACCGCCTTCGAGGGCATCGCGCTGAGCCAGGACACCAGCCTCGCCGTCGTCGCCCCCGGCATCGCCGAGGCGCTGGTCGCGACCGCGCTGGGCCTTCTGGCCGCGATCCCGGCGGTGATCTTCTACAACAAGCTGTCCAGCGACGCGAACCGCATCAGCGGCGGGCACGAGGCCTTTGCGGATGAATTCGCCACCATCCTGTCGCGCCAGACCGAGGCCGGCTGATGGCGGGCGGTCTTCCGCGCCGTGGCGCCGGCCGGCGGGGCCGCGACCGCCTGGCGCCCATGGCGGAAATCAACGTCACGCCCTTCGTGGACGTGATGCTGGTGCTGCTGATCATCTTCATGGTCGCAGCCCCCCTGCTGACCGTGGGCGTGCCCCTGCAACTGCCGCAGACGGCCGCCGAGGCCGTGACGGCGGAACCCGAGGAGCCGCTGACCGTCTCGTTGCCCGCCGAGGGGCCGATGGTCCTGATGACCACCGAGGTGCCCGAGGGTGAGCTGATCCCCCGCCTGCGGGCCGTCGCCGCCGAACGCCAGTCGAGCCGCATCTACCTGCGCGCCGACGGGGCCGTGGCCTATGCCCGGGTGATGGAGGTCATGGGCGCGCTGAACGCGGCTGGTTTCCGCGACATCGTGCTGGTCACCGACTCGGGCGGCCCGCGGATGGATGGCTGACCCGTTCCCCCCCAACGAGGCGCGCGAGCGCCGGATCGGCGCCTGGATCTCGGGCGCGGCGCATGCGGCCCTGATCGGCTGGGTGGCGGTCAGCGGCGCCCTGTTCCGCGCGCCCCAGGCGCCCGCCCTGCGGATGTCGCCGGTCGAGACCATCTCCGCCGTCGAGTTCGAGGCGATGGCCGCCGCCGCCCGCGGCTCGGGTCCGATCGGACAGGAGGCCGCGGCCATCCCCGCCCAGCCCCGCCCGCCCTCGGACGAGGTGATCGCCGGCGGCCCCGTGGCGATGGCCCCGCCCGCGCCGGATGCCGATCCGCAGGCGCTGCCCGCGCCCGAGTTCGCCGGCGAGGCCGCGCCGAACCTGTCCGACCTGCAGGTGCCGCAATCTCCTGTCACCGTGGCGACCGTCGCGCCGATGCCGCAGCAGCCCGCCAGCCCGCAGGACGAGGGCGCGCCGGGCGATCTGCCCGCGGCGCTGGACCTGCCGCCCGCGCTGCCCCGGGTCGCGGCGGCACGGCCGCTGCCCTCGCCCAATGCGGAAGGCGCCGCGCCCGAAGCCCTGCCGCCGCCGCCGGTCCTGTCGACCTCCGAAGCGCCCTTCGACGTGGCCGCCGCCCGCCAGCGCCGCGCCGACCGCATTGCCGCCGCCGAAGCGCAGGCCCTTGCAGCAGCGCAGGCCGCCGAAGCGGCCCGGCAGGCGGAAGCCGCCCGCCAGCAGGCCGCCGCCGAGGCGGAGCGCCGCGCCGCCGCCGCCGAGGCCGCCCGGGTTGCCGCCGAAGCCGCCGCCCGCGCCGAGGCGGAACGTGCCGCAGCCGAGGCCGCTGCCGCCGAGGACGCCCGCCGCGCCGAGGCCGAGGCCCGCGCCGCCGCCGAA
>NZ_JAUNPC010000133.1:3718-4942 GCF_030536915.1 Paracoccus sp. (in: a-proteobacteria) | reverse complement strand
CGCATAGCCCGGCGGAAAGCGCGAGATCGACGACGCGCCCATCCCGATCAGCGCGCCGTCATGAACGGTGCAACCATGCAGGATCGCCTTGTGGCCGACGGTCACATCCGCGCCGATCCGCAGCGGCAGGCCGGGGTCGGTGTGGAAGACGCAGCCGTCCTGCACGTTGGACCCGCGGCCGATGCGGATTTCCTCGTTGTCGCCGCGCAGGACCGCGCCCCACCAGACGCTCGCCTCGTCTTCCAGCACGACGCGGCCGATCACCTGCGCATCGGGCGCGACCCATGCGCCCTGCCCCAGTTCGGGGGCCACCCCGTCCAGTTCCCAGATCATGCCGCTTCCTCCATCAGCTTTCGCACGAATGTGGCCAGGGCCGGGCGCCGCTCGCGCCGCAGCCGCTCGGCCGTCAGGATCGCGCGCAGGTCGGATTCGGCCGCCTCGATGTCGTCGTTGACCAGAACATAGTCGTATTCGGCCCAGTGGCTGATCTCGTCGCGGCTTTTCAGCATCCGCCGCGCGATCACCTCGTCGCTGTCCTGGTTGCGCCCGCGCAGGCGGCGTTCCAGTTCCGGCAGGCTGGGTGGCAGGATGAAGATCGAGACGACCTGCGAGCCGAGGCTGGATGCCCGGATCTGCTGTCCGCCCTGCCAGTCCACGTCGAAGATCGTGTCCCGCCCCTCGGCCATCGCCAGTTCCACCGGCGCGCGCGGGGTGCCGTAGCAGTTGCCGAAGACCTCGGCATGTTCAAGCATCTGGTCCCGCGCCACCATCTCGTCAAAGGCCGCACGGTCCATGAAGTAATAGTGCTGCCCCTCGATCTCGCCGGGACGCGGGCTGCGGGTGGTGGCGGATACGGAAAAGCGCAAGGACGGGTCCCATTCCATCAGCCGGCGGGCAAGCGTGGACTTGCCCGCGCCCGAGGGCGACGAAATGATGATCAGCAATCCGCTGCGCTGCATGGGTTCTCTCGCGGCTGTCCGGCGGGGACAGTTGCCCCACGGGGGCGGCCGAGGTCAAGGACGCGCCATGGACCTTGCGCCCCGGCCGCTGTATTCCTGCCCGCATGGATACCAAGCCGCCCCTGACCCTTTACCTTGCCGCGCCGCGCGGATTCTGCGCGGGCGTGGACCGCGCCGTGCAGATCGTGGAACTCGCGCTGCAGAAATGGGGCGCGCCGGTCTATGTGCGCCACGAGATCGTGCACAACCGCTTCGTCGTGGACGG
>NZ_JAUNPC010000133.1:0-3618 GCF_030536915.1 Paracoccus sp. (in: a-proteobacteria) | reverse complement strand
ATGGGCCAGCTTCCGCCCGGCGAGGTGATCCTGGTCGAGACGGTCGAGGACGTGGCGCAGGTCGTGCCGCGCGATGCGGAACGGCTTGCCTGGATCACCCAGACGACGCTTTCGGTGGACGACACCGCGCAGATCGTGGCGGCCCTGCAGGCGCGCTTTCCCGCGATCGTCGGTCCGGCCAAGGACGACATCTGCTATGCGACGACGAACCGGCAGGCGGCGGTCAAGGCCATCGCCCCCCTGATCGACGCGCTGCTGGTGATCGGGGCGCCGAACAGCTCGAACTCTAAACGGCTGGTCGAGGTCGGGCGCTCTGCCGGCTGCGATTACGCGCAACTGGTGATGCGGGCGGCGGACATCGACTGGCGGGCACTGGACGGCATCCGCTCGATCGGCGTCACCGCCGGGGCCAGCGCGCCCGAGGTGCTGGTGGACGAGGTGATTGCCGCCTTTGCCGAGCGATACGACATGACTGTGGAACTGGTCGAGACGGCGCGCGAGCGGGTCGAGTTCAAGGTGCCGCGGGTGTTGCGCGAGGCTGCTTCAGGCTGAGCCGCCGCATCCGGGGGCGCTTCGCCCCCATCGTCGTATACGACGATCCCAGAGGATATTTTGACGAAGAAGATGGACCTTGCCGCGGCGCTGCGGGCGTTGCCGCAGGCCGTCGTTCCCGGATAAGAGGCGCTTGGAGGTTTCACCGATGCCCGAACTTCACGCCTGGACCGATGGCGCCTGCAGCGGCAATCCCGGCCCCGGCGGCTGGGGGGTGCTGATGCGCGCGCTGGAGGGCGACACGGTCGTGAAGGAACGCGAGCTTTCCGGCGGCGAGCCTGCCACGACCAACAACCGGATGGAACTGATGGCGGCCATCTCGGCGCTGGAAGCTCTCAGCCGGCCAACGGCGATCACCATCACCACCGATTCGGCTTATGTGAAGAACGGCGTCACAGGCTGGATCCATGGCTGGAAGCGGAACGGCTGGAAGACTTCGGACCGCAAGCCCGTGAAGAACGCGGACCTCTGGCAGCGGCTGGACGAGGCGCGGAACCGCCACCAGGTCACCTGGGCCTGGATCAAGGGCCATGCCGGGCACCCGGAAAACGAACGCGCGGATGAGCTTGCCCGCGCGGGGATGGCGCCTTTCAAATGACCGAGGGCATCCTGATCGGGGCGAACCTGCCCGCGCTGGTCTGGCTGCTGGATTATTCCTCGGCGCTGGTCTTTGCGCTGACCGGGGCGCTGGTGGCCAGCCGCCTGCAGCTTGACCCGGTGGGCTTCATCTTCATGGCGACGATGACGGCCGTGGGCGGGGGAACGCTGCGCGACCTGATCCTGAACCGGCCGGTCGTCTTCTGGGTGGATCGCCCCTCGCTGATCCTGCTGGCGGCGGGGGCGGCGCTGCTAGTCTTCTGGACCGCGCATCTGGTCGAAAGCCGCCAGCAATGGCTGCGCTGGCTCGACGCCTTTGCGCTGGCGGTGGCCGTCCCGGCAGGCGTCGGCGTGGCGCTGGCCGCCGGGGTTTCCCCGGTCATCGTGGTGCTGATGGGCGTCGTCACCGGCACCTTTGGCGGGCTAATGCGCGACGTTGTCGGCAACGAACTGCCCATGGTGCTGAAGCAGGGCGAGCTTTACATCACCGCGGCCTTTGGCGGCGCGCTGACGGCGGTAATATTGATCTGGCTCGGCCTTGACCGTTCCATCGCCGTGGTGCTCTGCGGGGCGGTCACGATGATCCTGCGGATCGGCAGCATGATCTTCGGCTGGAGCCTGCCGGTCTATCGTCCCCGCCCGCCGCGCAGCCGCTAGAGGGGCTCGATATCTCCCTGCGCCCTTGCGGCGTGGAACTCGGCGACCCAAGCATCCAGCGTGCCGGCCGCGATGGCGTCGCGCATGCCCTGCATGATTTCCTGATAGTAATGCAGGTTGTGCCAGGTCAGCAGCATCCCCGAGATCATCTCTCCGGCGCGGAAGACATGGTGCAGATAGGCGCGGGAATAGCCGCTGCAGGCCGGGCAGGTGCAGTATTCGTCCAGCGGGCGCGGGTCGTCGGCGTGGCGGGCGTTCTTGATGTTGACCTGCCCGCACCGCGTCCATGCCTGCCCCGTGCGCCCCGAGCGCGAGGGCAGAACGCAGTCCATCATGTCCACGCCCCTCTGCACCGCACCCACGATGTCGTCGGGCTTGCCGACCCCCATCAGATAGCGCGGCTGGTTCTTGGGTAGCAGGTCGGCGGCATAGTCGAGCACGCCGAACATCGCATCCTGTCCTTCGCCTACCGCCAGACCTCCGATGGCATAGCCGTCGAAGCCGATGCGGCGCAGGGACGCAGCCGATTCCTCGCGCAAGTCGCGTTCCACCCCACCCTGCATGATCCCGAACAGCGCATGTCCGGGTCGGTCGCCGAAGGCATCGCGCGACCGCTGCGCCCAGCGCATCGACAGCCGCATCGCCTCGGCCTGGCGTTCGTGGGTCGCGGGCAGCGCCGGGCATTCGTCAAAGGCCATCACGATGTCGGACCCCAGCAGCCGCTGGATCTCCATGCTGGTTTCCGGCGACAGGAAATGGCGCGAGCCATCGACATGGCTGGCGAAGGTCACGCCCTCCTCG
The DNA here is from genome assembly GCF_030536915.1 of Paracoccus sp. (in: a-proteobacteria). Taxonomy (GTDB): domain Bacteria; phylum Pseudomonadota; class Alphaproteobacteria; order Rhodobacterales; family Rhodobacteraceae; genus Paracoccus. The sequence goes on along the minus strand of NZ_JAUNPC010000133.1, from coordinate 1,011 downwards.
GTCAGCTTCCGCAGGTCGGCGAGGCTCATCACTTGGAACCCGCCCGAGTCGGTCAGGATCGGCCGGTCCCAGTTCATGAAGCGGTGCAACCCGCCCAGCCGCGCGATGCGTTCCGCGCCGGGGCGCAGCATCAGGTGATAGGTGTTGCCCAGCAGGACGTCCGCCCCGGTCGCGCGCACGCTTTCGGGCAGCATCGCCTTGACGGTCGCGGCGGTGCCCACAGGCATGAAGGCGGGCGTGCGGATCTCGCCGCGCGGGGTGTGGATGACGCCGCTGCGCGCGCGCCCGGCCGTCGCGTTCACGGTAAAGGAAAAGCTGTTCATCCGTCGCTTCTAGCCGCGGTCAAACTGACCGACAACCGAAGCATCCGCGCTTCCTTTCGGCCCGAATATCCCAATGGGCTGACGAAAGCCCCGAAACTGTCCTGCGGGCTGTTTTCAGCGAGGCAGGGGCGAAGCCCGAGCCGGGGTTTGAAACCCCCTGTCCCCCTGCCCGACCCGGCCCGCCATCTGCCGCAGGGCACGCACACGGGCAGAAGGGATCGTCCCCACCTCGACGCCGGTGAACACGTGCATGGTGTTCAACTGCCGGTCCATCACCGCATGATCGCTGACCCAGCCCCCCATCATCAGGTAGGTCCGCAGCAAGGGCGGCATCAATGCCCGGGCACGAGGGGCGTCGAGGCTGCGCGGCAGGGGCGGAAAGCGGAAGACCTCGGGCGCCTTGACCCGCGGCAGCCACTGCTTAGGCGCAAGGTGGCGTTCGCGCAGCATGGCAAAGGCATTCGCATAGCCCTCGGTGTCGGTGCCCGGGAAGGACGAGCAGCCGAACAGAAGCTGCGCGCCCGTCGCGTCCACATGGCGCGTCAGCACCGCCCAGGCAATGCGCAGGATCTCGGGGTCGGGATGGGCCGGGTGGACGCAGAACCGCCCGACCTCGAGCATCGGTCCGGCAAAGTCCCGCAGTCCGCCCAAGTCGTAATGCTGCGCCGAGTAGCTGCGGCCGATCCCC
>NZ_JAUNPC010000025.1:2253-36678 GCF_030536915.1 Paracoccus sp. (in: a-proteobacteria) | reverse complement strand
GCGTCCGAGGTCAGCATGATGACGTTCTTCGGCTGCCCCGCCATGCCGGTTTCGGACGCGTTCGAGATCGCCTCCAGCGGATAGGCGCAGCGGGTGTTTTCCGTGATCGAATCGTCGGCGAAGTCCAGTTCCAGCGTGTCGGGGTCGAAGACCATGTTCTCGACCACGGTGCCGAAGCGATGGGTCGTCGCGTAGATTTCCGGCTCGGCCTCGGGCGACAGGTTGATCGTCTTGGCGTAGCAGCCGCCCTCGAAGTTGAAGACGCCCTTGTCGGACCAGCCGTGCTCGTCGTCGCCGATCAGCACGCGCGAGGGGTCGGCGGACAGCGTGGTCTTGCCGGTGCCCGACAGGCCGAAGAAGATCGCCACGTCGCTTTCGTCGCCCGGCGCGTGGTTGGCCGAGCAGTGCATCGGCATCACGCCGCGTTCCGGCAGGATGTAGTTCAGCAGCGTAAAGACGCCCTTCTTGTTCTCGCCCGCATAGCCGGTGTTGCCGATCAGGATCATCTTGCGGTCAAAGTTCAGCGCGATCACCGTGTCGCTGCGGCAGCCGTGGCGTTCGGGATCGGCCTTGAAGGACGGGCAGTTGATGATCGTCCAGTCGGGGGTGAACGTCGCCAACTCCGACGCCTCGGGACGGCGCAGCAGGTGGCGGATGAACAGGTTGTGCCAGGCAAGTTCGCTGACCACGCGCACGTCAAGCTGATGTTCGGGGTCCGCGCCGCCGAACAGGTCCTGCACGAAATACTCGCCGCCCTTCATGTGGGCCAGCATGTCCTCATAAAGCCGGTCGAAGGCCTCCGGCTCCATCGGCGGGTTGTTGTCCCACCAGATCGAATCCTCGACGCCCGGCGTGCGGACCACGAACTTGTCCTTTGGCGAGCGCCCGGTCTTGGCGCCGGTGGACACCAGGAACGCCCCTCCCAGGCCCAGCTTGCCCTCGCCGCGGCGGATCGCGGCCTCAATCAGCGCCGGTTCCAGCAGGTTGTAATGGACGTCTCCCAGCCCCCGGATGCCCTGGTCTTCGAGTTTGCAGTTCGGGTTGACGCGGGGCTGTGACATACCGGGACTCCTGTGGATCGGGCGCTGGGCTTTTGCCGCCCCTATAAACATGGCGAAATGATGAAGATAGACCGACAGCACCATGAGTTAGCGCAACCATCGGTCGTTAGCGTTATCACTGACAAAATGGTTAAGTGCCGGACCCGGAAATGACCGCCACGATCCATGCCAGCGCGGTCGAAATCGCCGGGCGAGGACTGCTGATCCTCGGTCCCTCGGGCTCGGGCAAGTCGTCGCTGGCTCTGGCGCTGATGGCGATGGGAGCGCGGCTGGTGGCGGATGATCGGGTGATCCTGCGGGTCCGGGACGGCAGCCTTGTCGCCGAATGCCCCGTTCCGATCCGAGGGCGGATCGAGGCGCGGGGGATCGGCATCCTGCGGGCCGAGGATGCGGGGCCGGTCACGGTCGCGCAGGTGGTGGATCTCGGGCAGGCCGAGACCAGCCGGCTTCCGCCCCCCCGCAGCATCATGCTTTCGGATCTGGCGCTGCCCCTTGTCTTGGGACCGGCGGGCCCGCATCTTGCACCGGCGCTGATGCAACTGATGCGCGGCGGGCGCGGCTGACGGCGGGCGCCCTGATGGACGGGGTTGGCGTGAACAGCGGACAGGGGATGGAAGCGATGGGCAGCGCCGAGCAGGGCGCCCAGCGGCTGGTGCTTGTCACGGGGCCGTCAGGGGCCGGGCGCTCGACCGCGATCCATGCGCTCGAGGACATGGGCTTCGAGGCCATTGACAACCTGCCCCTGTCGCTGATCCCGCGGCTGCTGGACGGACCTGCGCGGCCGGTGCCGCTGGCGCTGGGGCTCGACGTCCGCAACCGCGACTTTTCCGCCGCCAGCCTGATCGAGCTGATCGACGCGCTGACCCGCAACCCCGCCTTCGCGCCCGAGGTGCTGTATCTCGACTGCGCGACCGAGGTGCTGGTGCGCCGTTATTCCGAAACCCGCCGCCGCCACCCGCTGGCCGATGGCGGCACGCCCGCCGAGGCGATCACGGCCGAGCGCGACCTGCTCGATTCCGTCCGCAACCGCGCCGATGTGCTGATCGACACCACCGACCTCAGCCCGCATGACCTGCGCGCTGAACTGGCCGCCGCCTTCGACCTGCGGGGCGGGCGGGGGCTGTCGGTGTCGGTCCAGTCCTTCAGCTACAAGCGGGGGGTGCCGCGCGGTCTCGACATGATGTTCGACTGCCGCTTCCTTGCGAACCCGCATTGGGAACCCGCCCTGCGGCAACTGGATGGCAGGAATGCCACGGTTCAGCATTACGTGACGGCAGACCCCCGGTTTGAAACCTTTTTCCAAAAGGTCCGAGACCTTATACTCTTTCTGCTGCCCGCGCAGGTTGACGAGGGCAAGGCGCATCTGGCGATCGGCTTCGGCTGCACGGGCGGACAGCATCGTTCCGTCACCCTGGCCGAGCTTGCCGCCGACACGCTTGCGAAAGAGGGTTGGCAGGTGTCTAAAAGACATCGTGAATTGGAACGTCGCGCCTCGGTGCTGCGCCCGGCAGAAGTGACGCCGGCCGAACAGCGAACGGGTGCGTCTAGCGAAGCGACCGCGCAAAAGCCGTCGCGAGTGGTGGAAGGCAGTTGATCGGGATCGTCATCGTCGCACATGGGGGGCTGGCGCGTGAATATGTCGCCGCCGTCGAGCACGTCGTCGGGCCACAAGGGGGAATAAGGGCGGTCACCATCGAAGAAAACCATGACCGCGCCGCCAAGCAGGCCGAGATCTGCCTGGCCGCCAACGAGGTGGACGCCGGCGACGGCGTGGTGATCGTCACCGACCTGTTCGGCGGCTCGCCCTCGAACCTGTCGATGCCGGCCTGCCTGCCGGCCCGCCGCCGCATCCTTTACGGCGCCAACTTGCCGATGCTGGTCAAGCTGGCCAAGTCGCGCCACCTTCAGGTCGAGGATGCCGCCGTGATGGCGGCCGAGGCCGGGCGCAAGTACATCGACTGCTACGCCCCCGAACCGGCGGAACGAGCCGCGTTGTGACGGAACTCAGCCGCGAGCTGCGGATCGTCAACGAAAAGGGACTGCACGCCCGCGCCTCGGCCCGGTTCGTCGAGACGGTCGAGCGATTCGACGCCCGCGTCACCGTCGAGAAGGACGGAGAGAAGGTGGCGGGTGATTCGATCATGGGACTGCTGATGCTGGTCGCCCCCCGCGGCAGCACCATCCGCGTCACCACCAGCGGTCCCGATGCCGAGCCGCTGATGCAGGCGCTGACCGACCTTGTGGGCAACTATTTCGGCGAAGGCCGCTGAGGGCCGCGCCCCGTGGCCCGCGACAGCTATCACCACGGCAACCTGCGGCAGGCGCTTGTTCAGGCCACCGTCGCGCTGATCGAGGACAAGGGACCCGCGGCCTTCACGCTGGCCGAGGCTGCGCGCCAAGCGGGCGTCAGCGCCGCCGCGCCCTACCGCCATTTCACCGGGCGCGAGGAACTGTTGCAGGAGGTCGCGCGGCAGGGCTTCCTCGACTTCGCTGCGCGGCTTGAGGCGGCCTTTGACGAGGGCCGCCCCTCGGCGCTGTCGGCTTTCCTGCGGATGGGGCAGGCCTATCTCGGCTTCGCCGCCGAGAAGCCGGGCTTCTACATGGCGATGTTCGAATCGGGCCTGTCCATCTCGGGCAACGCCGATCTTGCCTTGGCCGCCCAGACGGCCGAGGCCGCGCTTGTGCGGGGCGCCGAGGCATTGTTCGCGCGCCTGCCCGCTGGTCGCCGCCCGCCTGCGACCATGGTGGCCAACCATGTCTGGGCCATGTCCCATGGCGTGGTCGAACTGTTCGGCCGCGGCCGCCCCGGCGCGCGCAGCCCGATCCCGGCCGACGAGATGCTGGAAAGCGGGGTGCTGATCTACCTGCGGGGCCTCGGCGTCATCGGATGAGATTCTTCGCGCAAGGGGATTGACGCAGACGCTCCGCGCTCCGACATTGTTAATGTGATTAACATTCACATCCATTCTCGGAGCACCCCCATGATCCCAGCCTATGAACCTCGCAGCTATCCGTCCGCAGAAGGCGTCGTTCAGTCCGTCAGGCAGCTTCTGCTGCATGTCCGCGACTGGCTGGACGCGCGGGGCCGGGTGGCATGGCTTGCCGCCATGATCCTCGGCCTTGTCTTCGCCTGGCCCGTCGGCCTTGCCATCCTCGGCTACATGATCTGGAGCAAACGCATGTTCGGAACCTGCACCCGCCGCAGCCGCCACGTCCCGACCTATCACTCCCAAAGCACCGGCAACGCCGCCTTCGACGCCTATCGCGACGAGACGCTGAAGCGGCTGGAGGACGAACACCGCGCCTTCGTCGACTTCCTGCAGAAGCTGCGCGAGGCCCGCGACAAGGCCGAGTTCGACCAGTTCATGGACGAACGCCGCCAGAACTGAGGCAAAGGGGGCCGGTCCGTCCGGCCCCTTTTCAATAGGCGCAGTCGGCGTAGATGCGCGACAGGTCGCCCCTCCATTCGCCGTGATATTTCGCCAGCAGGTCGTCGGCGCCGCTCGCGCCCCGTTCCACCCGCTCGCGCAGCACGGCGAGGAACTGCCCCTCGTCTGCGCCGTTCTGCAGCCGCGCACGGGCGGCAAGCCCCCCCTCGGCCAGCACCAGCGTCTCGGCGGCGATGTCCCGTAGGCGCAGACCCTCGAACTCGCCCGCCAGCCCGTCGCGGGCGGCGGCGCGGCGCAGGCCCTCGCGCTGTTCATGGCTCCAGCCGCGCGTCAGTTCGGTCGCGGCGTCCAGCGCGCCCTGGTCATAGGTCAGCCCGACCCACAGCGCGGGCAGGGCATTCAGGTGGCTCAGGGGGCCAGCGTCGGCGCCGCGCATCTCGATGAACTTCTTGACCCGCGCTTCGGGGAAGACGGTCGTCATGTGGTCGGCCCAGTCCGACAGCGTCGGCACCTCGCCCGGCAGCGCGGGCAACCGGCCTTTCAGGAAGTCGCGGAAGGACTGGCCCAGCGCGTCGATGTAGCGCCCGTCGCGGTAGACGAAATACATCGGCACATCGAGGACGTAATCGACCCAACGCTCGTAGCCGAAGCCGTCCTCGAAGACGAAGGGCAAGAGCCCCGTGCGGTCCGCGTCGAGGTTCTGCCAGATATGCGCACGCCAGGACTTCATCCCGTTCGGCTTGCCGTCGAGGAAGGGCGAGTTCGCGAAAAGCGCCGTCGCCACCGGCTGCAGCGCCAGCGCCACGCGCAGCTTCTGCACCATGTCGGCTTCGGACGCGTAATCCAGGTTCACCTGCACGGTGCAGGTCCGGTACATCATCTGGGTGCCCAGCGTGCCGACCTTTTCCATGTAGGGCGTCATCAGCGCATAGCGCCCCTTGGGCATCATCGGCATCTGCCGCTGGCTCCAGACCGGCGCAGCGCCCAAGCCCATGAAGCCGATGCCCAGCCCCTCGGTCACGGCAGCGACCTCGTCGAGATGCTGGCGGGTCTCGGCGTCGGTGTCGTGGATGGTTTCAACGGGGGCGCCTGACAGTTCAAGCTGGCCGCCGGGTTCAAGGCTGACGCTGGCGCCATTCCGCGACAGGCCGATCAGCTTGTCGCCCTCGCGGACCTCGGCCCAGCCGAAGCGGTCGCGCAGGCCTTCGAGGATGGCGAGGATGGACCGTGGCCCCTCGTAGGGCAGCGGTTCCAGCGTGTTCCACAGGAAGCCGAACTTCTCATGCTCGGTGCCGATGCGCCAGTCGGCGCGCGGCTTCTCGCCCGAGGCGACATAGTCGGCCAGCTCTTCGCGCCGTTCGATCGGGCCGCCGCCCTGCTGGGGAATGGACATGGGGGCCCTCACGAGGTCGTAATCGTGGGGACAGGTGGCGCGGCGCCGGGGGAGTGTCAAGCCAACCCTTGGGCGGGTCGCAAGCCTTGCCCGGCCGTGGCGCGCATGGCAGAGGCTGCGCGTTCCCCAAAGCCCGAGATCCCGATGACCGATCAGCCCGAGACCGCCGATGCCCGCGCCCTGCCGGTGGTGCGCCTGCGCCCCAAGGCGAATGCGCGGGCGATCCGGCACGGCTTCCCCTGGGTTTATGCCGATGAACTGGTGGTGGACCGCCGCACCAAGGGGCTGGCGCCGGGCGCGATGGCGGTCCTGCAGGATGCCGAGCGGGCGGATCTGGGCGTCGTCACGGTCAACGTCCACTCGAAGATCACCGCGCGGGTGATGGATCAGGACGCGGGCGCGGTGATCGACCGCGCATGGCTGGCCGCCCGCCTGCGCCGGGCGCTGGCGATGCGCAAGCGGCTGTTCGACGCGCCCTTCTACCGGCTGGTCCATGCCGAGGCGGACGGGCTGCCGGGCGTGGTCATCGACCGCTTCGGCGATGCGGCCGTGATCCAGCCCAACGCCGCCTGGGCCGACCGGATGCTGGACGACCTCGCCTCTGCGCTGGCCGAGGTCACGGGCGTATCCACGGTGGTGATGAACGGCTCGGGCCGGGCGCGGGGGCTTGAGGGGCTGGACGAGCGCACTGCGGTCCTGACCGGCGCCGTTGCCGCGCCCATCGAGGTGCCGATGAACGGCGCGACCTATCTGGCCGACCTGACGGGTGGGCAGAAGACGGGGCTGTTCTACGACCAGCGCCCGAACCATGCCTTCGCGCAACGCCTGTCCCGAGGGGCAAGGGTGCTGGATGTCTTCAGCCATGTCGGCGGCTTCGGGCTGGCCGCGCTCGCCGGAGGCGCCGAAAGCGCGACCTGCGTGGACGGCTCGGCCGCGGCGCTGTCGCTGGCGCAGGGCGGCGCACGCGCGATGGGGCTTGAGGCACGGCTGACCACCCGGCAGGGCGATGCCTTCGCGGTGATGGAGGCGCTGGCGTCCGAAGGCCAGCGTTTCGACGTGGTGATCTGCGACCCGCCCGCCTTTGCGCCGGCGAAACAGGCGCTCGACGCAGGCCTGCGCGCCTATGAGCGGGTTGCGCGGCTGGCGGCGCCGCTGGTCGCGCCGGGTGGATACCTCTGCCTCTGTTCCTGCAGCCATGCGGCGGACCTTGCGGCCTTCCGCAATGCCAGCGCGCGGGGGATCGGGCGCGGCGGACGGAGGATGCAACTGATCCACACCGGGTTTGCCGGGCCGGACCACCCGATGCTGCCGCAACTGGCGGAAAGCGGCTACCTCAAGGCGCTGTTCTTCCGGCTGGACGGATGAAGGCGGTCCTCGACGCCTGCGTCCTTTACCCGACCGTCCTGCGGGAGATCCTGATCGGCGCGGCGGATGCCGGGCTTTACCAGCCGGTCTGGTCCGCCCGCATCCTCGACGAATGGCGCCACGCCGCTGCCCGCCTTGGCCCGGATCAGGCCGTTGTCGCCGGGGCCGAGATCGCGCTGCTGCGCCTGCCACACCCACAGGCCGAGGCCCCGGACAGCGGCGCCGCTGCCGCAGGCTTCGACTGGCCCGACCCCGCCGACCGCCATGTGGCCGAAACGGCGCTGGCTTCGGGCGCTGAACTCATCGTCACCGCCAACCTGCGCGACTTTCCCATGCGCGCCCTGTCGGCGCTGGGCCTGCGCGCGGTCCATCCCGACGCCTTCCTGCTGGACCTGTGGCGGCGCGATCCCGGCCCTGTGGCGGCCAGCGTCCGGGCCGCCCATGCCAAGGCGCAGGCGCTGGGCGGGCGGGTCCCCTTGCGCGACCTGATGGCGCGTGCCCGGTTGCCGCGGCTGGCCAGGGCGCTTGCCCGCGCGGGCTGACGGCTTGCCGGGGCGGGGTGCAGCCTCTACCACCATGGCCGAAGCCTGAAGGGGACGGTGAAAGCGATGGCATCGCGTCTGACAGCGGTCGATGACTTCGATCTCGTCATCTTCGGCGCGACGGGCGACCTTGCGCGGCGCAAGATCTTCCCCGCCCTGTTCCGCCGCCATTCGGCCGGCCATTTCCCCGACGGCGCCCGCATCATCGGCACGGCCCGCACGCCCATGGACGACAGCGGCTTCCGTGCCGACATCGCCGCCGCCATCGCTGAGTTCGATCCGCCCCGCGCCGGCGACCCCGGGCTTCCCGCCTTCCTCAGCCGCCTCTCCTATGTCCCCGTGGATGCGACGGGCGCCGAGGGCTGGGCGGACCTTGCCGCAAGGATGCGCAAGGGCGTCGTGCATGCTTTCTATCTTTCGGTCGCGCCCGCGCTGTTCGGCGACCTTGCCGACCGACTGTCAAGCCATGGGATTACCGGGCCGGATGCTCGGATCGTGGTGGAAAAGCCCTTCGGCCGCGACCTCGCCTCGGCCCGCGCGCTGAACCGCACGCTGGCGCGGCATTTCACCGAAGGGCAGATCTACCGGATCGACCATTATCTGGGAAAGGAAACGGTCCAGAACCTGATGGCGATCCGCTTTGCCAACATCCTGTTCGAGCCCTTGTGGAACGCCCATTACATCGACCATGTCCAGATCACCGTGGCCGAGACCGTGGGCGTCGCGGGCCGCGCGGCCTATTACGACCACGCGGGCGCAATGCGCGACATGGTGCAGAACCACCTGATGCAACTCGTCTGCCTGATCGCGATGGAGCCGCCCTGGCGCTTTGACCCCGACGCGGTGCGGGACGAGAAGCTCAAGGTCATCCGGGCGCTGGAACCGGTGCCCGTGGCGGACATCGTGCGCGGGCAATATGCCGCGAACGGCGCCGGCTACCGCGCCGATGTCGGTAATCCGGCCAGCCGCACCGAAAGCTTCGTCGCGCTGAAGCTGCGGCTTGCCAACTGGCGCTGGCAGGGGGTGCCTTTCTACCTGCGGACCGGCAAGTGCCTGGCCGCCCGGACCAGCGAGATCGCGGTCGTCTTCCGCAAGCCGCCGCATTCCATCTTCGACGCCGAAGGGCGGCAGAAACCGGACCAGCTTGTGATCCGCCTGCAGCCGAACGAGGGGATCAACCTCATGGTGATGATCAAGGAACCGGGACCGGGCGAGTTGCGTCTGGTCGAGGTGCCGCTGGACATGAGCTTCGCCGAGGCGCTGGGGGTGGACATACCCGATGCCTACGAGCGGCTGATCACCGAGGTGATCCGCGGCGACCAGACCCTGTTCATGCGCGGCGACGAGGTCGAGGCCGCCTGGGCCTGGGCCGACCCCGTCATCCGCGCCTGGGAGGAGGGGAACGCGCAACCCGCATCCTATCCCCCCGGCACCAGCGGCCCCGATGAAGCGTTGGGGCTGATCGGCCGCGACGGCCGCCACTGGCGCAACCTGCAGTCCTGAACCAAAGGCGAGAGAACCGATGAAGCTGATCGAGCATCCCGACCGCGAGGCGCTGACGCTGGCCGTGGCGCAGGAAATGACCGAGGCGCTGGGCATGGCGCTGAAGACCCGCGACAGGGCGGTGCTGTGCCTGCCGGGCGGCTCGACCCCCATCCCCGTCTTCAAGGCGCTGGCGGCGGCCCGGCTGGAATGGGACCGCGTGCTGGTGATCCCCAGCGACGAACGCTGGGTGCCGCCCGACCACAACCGCTCGAATGCCCGGCTGATCCGGCGCAACCTGATCGAGCAGGGCGCGGGGGCTGAACTGATCGAGCTTTACGCCGAGGGCCTCGACCCTGCAGCCGGGGCGGCGCTCGCGTCCGAGCGGATCGCGCCGCTGCTGCCGCTGTCGGTCCTGCTGCTGGGAATGGGCGAGGACATGCACACCGCCAGCCTGTTCCCCGGCGCCGATGGGCTGGCCGCCGCGCTTGACGCTGCGGCGCCCCCGGTGCTGCCGATCATGGCTGCGGCGACCGAGGAGCCGCGCGTGACCCTGACCCGGCCTGCGCTGAGTTCCGCGACCGAAAGCTTTCTGATGATCGCCGGGCCGGAAAAGCGCGAGGCGCTGGAACGCGCGGCCGCGCTGCCGCCCGAGCAGGCACCGGTCGCCGCCGTGCTCAAGGGCATGATCGTGCATTACGCGGAATGACCGTGCCTTTAGCGAAGGGAACATCCATGACCGACCCTTGGGACAAACTGGCGGCGCATCGCGCGGCCACGCAGGACCGTTCCATCATCGCGTTGTTCGAGGCCGAGCCGGACCGCGCCCGCGACTGCGCCCTTTCCGCCGAAGGGCTGTGGTTCGACTGGTCGAAGACCGCCATCGACGGGACCGCCCGCGACCTGCTGCTGGCGCTTGCCGCCGATGTGCCGGCCCGGCGCGAGGCGATGTTCGCGGGCGAGAAGATCAACGAGACCGAGGGCCGCGCCGTCCTGCACACGGCGCTGCGGGCAAGCGGCGGCCCGATCCTTGTCGATGGCCGCGACGTGCTGCCCGAGATCCAGGCGACGCTGGCCCGGATGCGCCGCTTCGCCGATGATATCCGCTCAGGCCGGCGGACGGGGCAGGGCGGCGCCTATACCGATGTGGTCAACATCGGCATCGGCGGCTCGGACCTGGGGCCGATGATGGCCGCTCTGGCGCTGGCGCCCTGGGCCAACGGGCCGCGGCTGCATTTCATATCCAACGTGGACGGGGCGGATGCGGCCGATACGCTGAAGGGGCTGGACCCGGAAACGACGCTGGTGATCGTGGCCTCCAAGACCTTCACCACCCTTGAGACGATGACCAATGCCGAAACCGTCCGCCGCTGGCTGGCCGGGCGGGTGCGCGATCCGGCCAGCCAGTTCGCCGCGGTGTCCTCGGCGCTGGACCGGACGGCGGAATTCGGGATCGACTCCGACCGCGTCTTCGGCTTCGCCGACTGGGTGGGCGGGCGCTATTCCGTCTGGGGGCCGATCGGGCTGTCACTGATGCTGGGCATCGGGCCGGACCGCTTCGACGAGTTCCTGGCCGGGGGCCGGGCAATGGATAACCATTTCCGCCAAGCCCCGCTGGACCGGAACCTGCCGGTTATGCTGGCGCTGGTGGGCATCTGGCACCATCAGGTCTGCGGCTATCCGACCCGCGCCGTCCTGCCCTACGCCAACCGCTTGCTGCGCCTTCCCGCCTATCTGCAGCAGCTTGAAATGGAATCGAACGGCAAGGGCGTCACCATGGACGGCGGCACGCTGGACCGCCCTGCCGGTCCCATCGTCTGGGGCGAGCCGGGGACAAACGGCCAGCATGCCTTTTACCAGTTGATCCACCAGGGCCTGCAGGTCGTCCCCTGCGAATTCATCGTCGCCGCCCGCGGCCACGAGCCCGATCTGGATCACCAGCAGAAGCTGCTGATCGCCAACTGCCTTGCCCAGAGCGAAGCCCTGATGCGCGGCCGCTCGCTGGAGGAGGCGCGCGCGCAGGTGGCTGCGAAGGGCCTGACCGGAGCGGAAGCCGAACGCCAGGTGCGGCACCGGGTCTTTCCGGGCAACCGTCCCTCGACCACGCTGGTGATGGGGGAACTGACGCCCTTCACCCTGGGCCAGATCATCGCGCTCTACGAACACCGGGTCTTCGTCGAGGGCGTGATCCTGGGGATCAACAGCTTCGATCAGTGGGGGGTGGAACTGGGCAAGGAACTCGCCCAGCAGATCGCGCCGCTTCTGGATGGCGAAGGGACCGAAGGGCAGGATCCCTCGACGCTGGCGCTGGTGCGGCAGATACGGATGCTGCGCGGCGAGGGTTGAGGCGAGGGCCACGACCGGACCGCCAGAATGGCGCGGGGGCTGGGATTTGCAACTGTCGCCCCGGTTGCATGGCGATGCCGGCATGGCGGCAAGAAGATGGCAAGCGCCGGCCGGGTTGCGCCGCCGCATGGGTATTTGGAACCAGAAAATCACGGGCCGGGTGGCACGGGCAGAGCGGCGCCGGGCGGCTTCTTTCTGGCTGAAATACCCATGCACCGCTGACGCAGGGACGGCAGTTCCGAAAGCGGCGCAGTGAGGATCGCATGGTGGTGAAAGCAGAAAGACAGCCGTTCTTGGGCCTGCCCCAGGCGCCCCGCATCAGCCCCTGAAAAGGTCGACAGCCGCGGAAAGGAAGCGCTCGGCCACGGGTGCCGCCTCGAACATCAGCTCGTGGCGGGCGCCGGGCAGGTCCAGCAGTTGCCCCTGCGGCCATGCCGCCGCGCGGGCGCGGACCGCGGTGGCCGAGACGACCGCCTCGGCCCCGCCGAGCGCGATCAGCGCCGGAAGATCGGGAGAGGGCAGGGCGGCGAGACGGCGGCATTCGGCCCGCGCGGCTGCGATCCAGGCATAGGTCGCCCCGCCCAGGGTCAAGTCGGGCCAGCTTCCGGCCTGCGCCACCAGCCGCGCCCATTGCACCGGGTCGCCGGTCAGGGCATTGCCGCGGAAAGGGGCGTCCAGCAGGTAGGTGCCGCCGCCCCCGGTGCCGATGGCCGTCAGTTCTGCGCGGCCCAGCCGCCGGGCGGTGCCCGTCAGGCCGGTGATGACCGCATCCGGCACGCGCGGATGGCGCAGCCCCCACATCGGGGCCGAGAAGGCCGCGGTTTCCACCGGCAGCCCGTTCAGCAGCGCGGCAAGGCCGATGCAGCCGCCCATCGAATGCGCGAGCAGGTGCCAAGGGCGCGGCAGTCCCAGAGCTTGGGCAGCCACCACCATTTCCACGACGTCGTTCTGGTAATCGGCAAAGTCGGCGATGTGGCCCGCGCGGGGATCGCGCAGCAGCCGGTCCGACAGCCCCTGTCCCCGCCAGTCGATGGCAAGCACAGCAAAGTCCGCGGCCGCAAGCCGGCTGGCGATTCCGTCATATTTCTCAAGATATTCGATCCGCCCCGGAAACAGCAGCACCGTTCCGGTTGCAGCGTTCCGGGGTTGCCACAGGCCGAGCCGCAGCCTCAGGCCATCCTCGGCCTGCAGGAAGAAGGCCTGTCCCGGCGAAGGCGGCTCGCCGGACAGGCGGTTCAGAGGCGCCGGCTGAAATCCCTGCGGCCCGGGGGGCGGCCGGGTGACTGCGTCCATCGGCGCCCGGCCGGTCAGGAGAGGGCCGCGCCCAGCTTCATCGCGGCGGGCAGCGAGCCGTCGATCTTCAGCTTGCCGGTCATGTAGGCCATGGTCGGGTTGGTGTCGCCGTTCATGATCCCCTCGAAGGTGTCGCGGCTGGCAGTCAGCGTGACCTCGGCGGCCTCGTCGCCGGCGCGGACGCCCTGTTCGTCGATCATGATCGCGCCTTCGCCTTCCACGACGAATTTCGCCGAACCGTCGAACGAGGAAATCCGGTTCCCCAGTGCCTTGACGGCACCCTCAATCACTGCACTCATCCAATATCTCCCAATCTGGCGCCGCGGCGCGGGAATGCTTACATCGTTCATATGCGCGTGCCGATGACCCAGTTCCACCCTGCCGCAGCGGCATTTGGCGCGGCAATCCTGTCGATCCTGTTAACGGCCTTGCCCCTGCGCGCGCAAAGCCCTGCGGAAATGGATTCACTTTTCAGCGAACTCTCCTCGCAGCAGGGCGACGGGTGGATGCGGGCGCAGTCCGACATCGAGCGGGCCTGGTCGCGCTCGGGTTCCGCGGCGCTCGACCTGTTGCTGATGCGGGGCGAGGCGGCGCTGGACGCGGGCGACCTGCCCGCCGCCATCGGGCACCTGACGGCGCTGACCGAGAACGCGCCCGATTTCGCCTCCGGATGGGCGGCGCGCGGCACGGCCTTCTATCTTGCCGGGCAGACCGGACCCGCCATCGCCGATCTCGCGCAGGCGCTGCGGCTTGAGCCACGACACTGGCCCTCGCTCACGCTGCTGGCCACGATCCTCGAGGACATGGGGGACCATGACCGCGCGCTTGCGGCTTACCACGAAAGCCTGGTGATCCATCCGCATCAGGAGGAAGCCCGCGACGGCATCGGACGGTTGCTGGCCGAAGGCCAGGGGCAGGACGCCTGACGTGGCGGGACGCATCACGGCCGTGCTGGGGCCGACGAACACCGGCAAGACCCACTATGCCATCGAGCGGATGCTGGCGCATCGGACCGGCGTCATCGGCCTGCCGCTACGGCTTTTGGCGCGCGAGGTTTATGACCGCATCGTGAAGGCGCGGGGGCCGTCGGTTGTGGCGCTGATCACCGGAGAGGAACGCATCGTCCCGGAACGCGCCGCCTACTGGGTCGCCACCACCGAGGCGATGCCCGAGGTGCTGGCCGATTTCGTCGCCATCGACGAGATCCAGCTGTGTGCCGACCCTGAACGCGGCCATGTCTTCACCGACCGCCTGCTGCATATGCGCGGGCTGCACGAGACGCTGTTCCTCGGGTCGTCCACCATGCGCCCGGCTATCGCCGCGCTGGTCCCCGAGGCGCAGTTCATGCGACGGGAACGGTTTTCGACGCTCAGTTGGGCCGGGTCGAAGAAGCTCAGCCGGATGCCCGTGCGGTCGGCCATCGTCGGCTTCAGCGTCGATGACGTCTATGCCACGGCGGAACTGATCCGGCGCCAGAAGGGCGGCTGTGCGGTCGTAATGGGCGCGCTTTCGCCCCGCACCCGGAACGCGCAGGTCGCCATGTATCAGGCGGGCGAGGTCGATTACCTTGTCGCCACCGACGCCATCGGCATGGGGCTGAACCTCGACATCCGCCATGTCGCCTTCGAGGCGACCCACAAGTTCGACGGTCGCCGCCTGCGGCCCCTGTTCCCGCATGAGCTGGGCCAGATCGCGGGCCGCGCGGGCCGCCATACGGAACCCGGCACCTTCGGCGTCACCGGCGAGGCGTCCGCCCTGGACGAGGGCCTGATCGACGCCATCGAGAACCACCGCTTCCAGCCGATCAGCCGCCTGATCTGGCGCAATTCCTCGCTGGAGTTCGGGACCGTGGAGCGGCTGATCCAGTCGCTGGAACAGCCCTCAGGCAGTGAATGGCTGGGGCGTGGGCGCGAGGCGGATGACCTGTCGTCGCTGAAAACCCTATCGGCGATGCCAGAAATCCGCGACCGGGTGACGCATCCCAAGGACGTGCGGCTGCTGTGGGACGTGTGCCGCATCCCCGATTTCCGCGGCATCTCGCCTGCGGAACACACCACGCTGCTGACCCGCATTTACGGCTTTCTTCAGGAAGGCGGCATCCCCGGCGACTGGCTGGCGCGCTCGGTCGCGCGGATCGACAAGCCGGGCGGCGACATCGACACGATCAGCAAGCGGCTCGCCTATATCCGCACCTGGACCTATGTCGCCCAACGCAATGGCTGGGTCAGGGACGAAGCCCATTGGCGGGAGGAAACGCGGGCTGTAGAAGATCGGCTGTCGGACGCGCTTCATGCCGCGCTGACGCAGCGATTCGTGGACCGGCGCACTTCCGTATTGCTGCGCCGGCTCAAGCAGAAGGAGAGCCTGGTGGCCGAGGTGAACGACAAGGGCGAGGTGACGGTGGAGGGCGAATTCGCCGGCCGTCTTGAGGGGTTCCGGTTCCGCACCGATCCCAGCGCCCAGGGCGACGAGGCGCGGATGCTGACCCGCGCTGCCTACGAGGCGCTGCGCCCCGAGTTCCACCTGCGCGCCGACCGCTTCTACAACGCGCCGGACACGGAACTGGACTTCACCGTGCAGGGCGGCTTGATGTGGGGCGGCTCGGCCGTGGGCAAGCTGGTCAAGGGCGCCGATCCCCTGAAGCCCGGCATCGAGGTCTTCGTGGACGAGGAAGCCGGGCCAGAGGTCGCCGAAAAGGTCCGCCGCCGCCTGCAGCATTTCATCGACCGCAAGATCGCTGCCGGCTTCGAGCCGCTGATGGCCATGCAGGCCGACGAGACGCTGACGGGCTTGGCCCGTGGCGTGGCCTTCCGGCTGGTCGAGGCGATGGGCGTGCTGCCGCGCGAGGGCATCGCCTCCGAGATCAAGGAACTGGACCAGGATGCGCGGGGCAGCTTGCGCAAGCATGGTGTCCGCTTCGGCCAGTTCACCATCTTCCTGCCCGCACTGCTGAAGCCCGCGCCGACCCGGCTGCGGCTGCTGCTGTCGGCGCTGTGGGCGGGGGCCGACGAGTTCCCCGAATCGCCGCCCCCTGGTCTGGTGACGATCCCGAACCTGCCCGACGTGCCGCGCGACTATTACACCCTGTCCGGCTATCACCCTGCGGGCGAACGCGCGATCCGCATCGACATGCTGGAACGGCTGGCCGACATGCTGCGCGCCCAGGACAGCCGCGGCGGCTTCGAGGCGATGCCCGACATGCTGTCGATCACCGGCATGACGCTGGACCAGTTCGCCGACCTGATGGGCGGCTTGGGCTACCGCGCCGAGAAGGGCGAGCGCCCCAAGACCCGCCCCCCCGTCGCCGTCCTTCCCGAACCCGTCCCGGTACCCGAGGGCGAGCCCGTCGCGCCGATGACGGAAGAGGAAAGCGTCCTCGCTGCCGAGACCCGCGCCCGGTGGGAGGCCGAGCAGGCCGAACGCCAGCGCGCCGAGGCCGAGGCAGCCGCCGCGTCGGGCGAGGCCCCCGAGACGCCCGTCGAGGGCGATGAGGCAGGCGAGGCGGAACCCGCGCCGGTCGAGATGGAAAGCTTCTACACCTTCACCTGGGCGCCGCGTCCGCGCGGCCCCCGGCGCGAGGGCCGAGAAGGCGAGGGACGCGGCAACCGTCGTCCGGGCCGCTTCGGCGGCGCCCAGCCCCAAGGGCAGTCACGCGAGGGCCAGCCGCGTGAGGCCGCGCCCGCGGAAGGCGAGGGCCGCCGCGGCGACAGGCCGCGCGGCCAGCGCCGTTTCGGGGGCGAGGGGCCGCAGGCGGGCGAGGGGCAAGGCAGCGGCCATCCGCGCCACGGCAAGCCCGGCAAGCCGAAGGGCGAGCGCGGCAAGAACGAGGGCCGCCCCGGCGGCAAGGACCGGCCGCCCCGGAACGAGGGCGGCCGCAGCTTCGAATCGCGCCCGCCCCGCAATGACAAGCCGATCGATCCCGACAGCCCCTTTGCCGTGCTGGCGGCTCTGAAGAACAAGTCGTGATCGCAGCCAGGGGGTATCGCGCCTGATGGCGCGCAGGGGCAGGGACCGGGACGAGGGCGAGGCTGCCCCGCCGTCCTCGATCCGGCTCGACCGCTGGCTGTGCCATGCGCGCGTCTTCAAGACCCGCACGATGGCGGCCGACCGCATCAGCGAAGGGGGGGTCCGCGTGAACGGCGCCCCCTGCCGCAAGCCCGGGCACGAGGTCAAGCCGGGCGACGTGGTGACGGCCGCAGCCCCCGGCGGCGTCCGCAGCCTGCGCGTCCTTGCCCCGGGCGAACGCCGCGGCCCCGCGCCCGAGGCGCGCGCGCTTTACGAGGACCTCGATGCGCCCTCTGCCATCGGCGCGCCCGACGCATAGCGGTCCCCGCTTTCCCCCGGGTTGAACCTTCCGGGCGAAAGGCATAGGTCAACCCCCGCACCTGCCCGCGAGGATTCCGATGACCTATGTCGTGACCGACAACTGCATCATGTGCAAATACACGGACTGCGTCGAGGTCTGCCCGGTGGACTGCTTCTACGAGGGCGAGAACACGCTGGTCATCCACCCCGACGAGTGCATCGACTGCGGCGTCTGCGAACCCGAATGCCCCGCCGACGCGATCCGGCCCGACACCGAGCCGGACATGGAGGCCTGGGTCGAGTTCAACCGGAAATATTCCGAACAATGGCCGGTCATCACCCGCAAGAAGGATCCGCTGCCCACTGCAGCCGAGATGGACGGCCAGCCCGGCAAGATGGATAAGTACTTTTCGCCGAACCCGGGCGAGGGCGACTGACGCCCGGCGCCGGCGCGCATTCGCCGGCGAAAAGCCCAAGCAGCCGGATGATGGATATCGCGGCAGAAACCCCTTCATTCAGGGGGTGATTCGTGATATAAGACTGTCATATCGGCCACGTTCTGCGCTGGCCGGCTGCCTTGTGGCCGGACATCCGCCTGTCCTGCCAGCAGACAACAATCACACGCACCTCGGGAGGGCAAGTCCTCTGGGGGCATTTTTGCGCCCCGGCAGGGCGTAAGCTGGAAGGAAGCATGATGTCGAAGACCAAGAAGAACGAGTTCCGCCCCGACGATTTCGTGGTCTACCCCGCCCACGGCGTCGGCCGCATCGTGTCCATCGAAGAGCAGGAGGTCGCCGGCCTTCGCCTTGAGATGTTCGTGATCTCGTTCGAGAAGGACAAGATGACGCTTCGCGTTCCGACCGCCCGCGCGACCGAGATCGGGATGCGCGGCCTCGCCTCGCCCGACATGGTCGATCGCGCGATGGAGACGCTGAAGGGCAAGGCCCGCGTCAAGCGCGCCATGTGGTCGCGCCGCGCGCAGGAATATGAGCAGAAGATCAACTCGGGCGACCTGCTGTCCATCGCAGAGGTCGTGCGCGACCTGCACCGCAACGACGACCAGCGCGAGCAGTCCTATTCCGAGCGCCAGCTTTACGAAGCCGCTCTGGACCGTCTGACCCGTGAGGTCGCTGCCGTCAGCGGGATCGACGAGGGCGGCGCCCAGAAGCAGGTCGAGGCCGTGCTGACTGCCCGCGCGGCCTGAGCGCCGGATCGGGAAGGATCGGACGGGGCGCCTTCGGGCGCCCTTCGCTTGTCCGGTGTCACCGCCCTGACAGGCACCTAGTCTCCATGATCGGCGCTCTGCCGGAATCTTGAGGTGACTTCAGGGCATCGGCTGCGCTTTGGCAGGCTTCATGGCTGAGGAATTTACCGCAACTCACAAGGCTGCTCTGCCCCGCATGGTTGCCGCCTGACTGGCTGCGATGATGAGGATCCCCATGGCTGCTTCCTCCTGGGCAGCCATGGAGATCCGGGATGGCACGGCCTGTGCCTGCCCGATGGGCAGCAGCACCAGCCGGGGCGCACTTCATGATGTGCCCTGCAAGCCCATCACGCCAACGCCGCCAGTATCCGTGCCCAGCTTCGCGCGCCCTTGGCGAAGCTTTCCACGTCATACTTCTCGTTCGGCGAATGGATGCGGTCGTCGTCGCGGCCGAAGCCGATCAGCATTGTGTCCATGCCCAGCATCCGCTTGAAGTCGCCTGCCACGGGAATGGACCCGCCCGCGCCGATGAAGGCGGCCTCGCGGCCCCATTCGGCGGTCAGCGCCTGCTTCGCCGCGGCAAAGGCCGGGTCCGAGGTGTCCATGACGCTCGCCTGCGAATTGCCATGGGCGTGGAACTCGACCGTGCAGTCGGCGGGGACATGGGCGCGGATGTGTTCCCGCAGAGCCATGCGGATCGCACCGGGGTCCTGCGTTCCGACAAGGCGGCAACTGACCTTGGCGCGGGCCTCGGCGGGCAGGACGGTCTTGAAGCCCTCGCCCGCGTAGCCTCCGGCGATGCCGTTGATCTCGAAGGTGGGGCGGTTCCAGACCATCTCCAGCCCGGTGCGGCCTTTCTCGCCCGCCGGCTCGCGCAGACCGACACGGGCCAGGAACTCGGCCGGGTCGAAACCCAGCGCTTCCCAGTCGGCGCGCAGCTCCTCGGTCAGTTCCGGCGCGCCGTCGTAGAAGCCGGGCAGTGTCACCCGCCCATCCGCGTCCTTGATGCCGGCAAGCGCGTTCACCAGCACCTGGACCGGGTTCGCGGCCAAGCCCCCGAAGCTGCCCGAATGCAGGTCGCGGTCGGCGGCGCGGACGACGATCTCCTCGCCCATCAGGCCGCGCAGCTGGGTCGTGATCGCGGGCCGACCGTCGGAATACATGGTCGTGTCGCAGATCAGCGCAATGTCCGCCCGCAGCGCCCCGGCGTTCTCGCGCAGGAAGGGCTGGAGGTTGGGGGAACCCGATTCCTCCTCGCCCTCGAACAGCAGGATCAGGCCGGGGGGCAGGGCGCCATGGACGGCTTTCCACGCCCGGCAGGCCTCGACAAAGGTCATCAACTGGCCCTTGTCATCGGCGGCCCCGCGTCCGCGGATCACCGGGCCGTCCGGCGTGTCCTGAACCTGCGGGTCGAAGGGCGGGCGGTGCCACAAGTCCAGCGGATCGACGGGCTGCACGTCGTAATGGCCGTAGAACAGCAGGCTGCGCCCCTCGCCCGCAGGCGTGCGCGCCAGCACCATCGGATGGCCGGGCGTGTCCATCACGGAGACCTCGAAGCCCAGCCCGGCCAGTTCGTCCCGCAGCCAGCCCGCCGCCCGCCGCACATCCGCCGCGAATGCCGGATCGGTCGAGACCGAGGGGATGCGCAGGAAGGCCATCAGCCGCTCCAGCGCCTGGGGCAACCCTGCGTCCAGCCGATCCAGCACCTCGTCCAGCCGGTGATCCGTCGCCATCTTTTGTCCTTTCCCAAGCATATTCATCGAGTTCCCTACGACTTTTCGTCTCAGGGAGGGAATAGAGGCTGTTAATCCCGTCCGTTGATCCTTATCAATGCAGGGACCATCGGCCCGGACCATGTTCGGGACAGGCCCATGCCGCCAGCCCAGCCAGTTACGCAAGGGAGCAAGCTGATGAACTACGATGCCGCACTCGATCAGGCTCTGCAGCGTCTGCACGACGAAGGCCGCTATCGGACGTTCATCGACATCGAGCGGCGCAAGGGCCACTACCCGCAGGCGATCTGGAAGCGTCCCGACGGGGCCGAGCAGGAAATCACCGTCTGGTGCGGCAACGACTACCTTGGCATGGGCCAGCATCCGGTGGTGCTGAACGCCATGCACGAGGCGCTGGATTCGACCGGCGCGGGCTCGGGCGGGACGCGCAACATCTCGGGCACCACGGTCTATCACAAGCGGCTGGAGGCCGAACTGGCGGACCTGCATCGGCAGGAAGCGGCGCTGGTCTTTTCCTCGGCCTATATCGCCAATGACGCGACGCTGTCGACGCTGCGCAAGCTGTTCCCCGGCCTGATCATCTATTCGGACGAGCTGAACCACGCCTCGATGATCGAGGGGATCAAGCGTTTCGACGGCGCCAAGCGCATCTTCCGCCACAACGACGTGGCCCACCTGCGCGAGCTTCTGGCGGCTGATGATCCGGCCGCGCCCAAGCTGATCGCCTTTGAATCGATCTATTCGATGGACGGCGACTTCGGCCCCATCGCGGCGATCTGCGACCTCGCGGACGAGTTCAACGCACTCACCTACCTAGACGAGGTCCATGCCGTCGGCATGTATGGCCCCCGCGGCGGCGGCGTGGCGGAACGCGACGGGCTGACGGACCGCATCGACATCTTCAACGGGACGCTGGGAAAGGCCTTCGGTGTCTTTGGCGGCTATATCGCGGGCACGGCCAAGATGTGCGACGCGATCCGGTCCTATGCGCCGGGCTTCATCTTCACCACCTCGATCCCGCCCGCGGTCGCGGCGGGGGCTGCGGCCTCGATCGCCCATCTCAAGACCGCCGAGGGGCAGAAGCTGCGCGATGCCCAGCAGTTGCACGCCAGCATCCTCAAGATGCGCCTGCGCGGGCTGGGCCTGCCGATCGACGACCGCGGCACACATATCGTGCCCGTCCATGTCGGCAGCCCGGTCCACTGCAAGATGCTGTCGGACATGTTGCTTGCGGATTTCGGCATCTACGTCCAGCCGATCAACTTCCCGACCGTGCCGCGCGGGACGGAACGGCTGCGCTTCACGCCATCGCCTGTCCATGACGCCAGGCAGATCGACCATCTGGTGCGGGCGATGGATGCACTGTGGTCACGCTGCGCGCTCAATCGCTCACATGCGGTCGCCTGAGCCTCAACAACCTGTGTTGTCCCTCTCGCCGACATGTTAGTCTGCCCTTAAACAAAACAGGCCGGATTCGCGTTACAGGCGCAAAGCGGACCTTTCAAAATGAGGCAGGCAACAATGAGCGGGACGCAGACGCCGTCAGCGGCGGGCGATTCCTTGATGGACAGGGCGGCACCGGGTTTCGACGCATTCGAAATGCGGCTGGGCGACATGATGCGTGGCGAACGGGCCACTATCGGCAAGTCGCTGCTGGATGTGCAGCGCGAATTGCGGATCCGCGCCTCCTACATCGCCGCGATCGAGAACTGCGACCTTTCGGCTTTTGACGCGCCGAGCTTCGTTCCCGGCCATGTCCGCTCTTATGCCCGCTATCTGGGCATGGACCAGGACTGGGTGCTGCGCCGTTTTGCCGAGGAATCGGGCTTCCAGCTTGCCAATGGCACCGGCTCTGCGCCCATCGTGCCCCAGACCGCCCGCCGCCCGGCCGATCTGGCCGAATCGCTGGCCAATCCGCGTGCCCTGTATCTGCCGCAGCCCGAAAGCTTCTGGTCCTCGGTCGAGCCGCGGGCCATCGGCTCGGTGCTGGTGATGGCGCTGGTGGCCTTGGGCCTCGGCTATGGCGGCTGGTCCGTCCTGCAGGAAGTGCAGAAGGTCAACCTGACGCCCTCGGACCAGGCCCCGGCGGTCATCGCGACGCTGGACCCGGCGCAGGACGCGGTGCCGGCGGGCGAGGTGGATCTTGCCGCGGTGGACCTGCCGCAGCCCGAGGCGCTAGACCGCATCTATCGCCCCCGCGCGCTGGAGGTGCCGGAACTGACGCCGCGCGACACCCCCATCGCCGCCATCGACCCCGGCCTGATCGAGAACGCCGCCGCGCCGCAGGCTCAGGTCGCGGCGGGGACCGGGGCGCAGCCCGCGCCCGCCCAGATCGCCGCAACGCAACCGGCAGAGACGCAGGCGGTCCGCACGCTGGGGCCGGAAGCGGCGCAGGTCGAGATCCTGGCGACCCGCCCCGCCTGGGTCCGGGTCAGCGCGGCCGATGGCTCGATTATCCTGGAAAAGACGCTGGACGCGGGCGAGCGTTTCGCGCTGCCGCCGACCGAACAGCCGCCGGTGCTGCGGACGGGCAACTCGGGCGCGGTCTATTTCGCGGTGAACGGCGACACCTACGGTCCTGCGGCGCCCGGTGCAAAGGTCGTCAAGGATGTCGAACTGTCGGCCACCGCGCTGACCGGAGCCTTCGCGCTGGCCGACCCCGCCGCCGACCCGGAACTTGCCAGCATGTTCTCGGTCGCCTCTGCCGCGCCGCTGCAGGGCGAAGGGGCCGCGGCCACGCCCTGACGGGTGCGGTTGCCGCCGCAAGGCCAAGGCCCTATCTTGCGGGCACCAGCCGAAAGGTCCAGCGATGACGCATAATCCGATCCGCCCGTGGCGCAACATCCAGCGCCGGCCCTCGCGCCGGATCATGGTCGGTTCGGTCCCGGTCGGGGGCGATGCGCCGATCAGCGTCCAGACCATGACGAACACCGACACGACCGATGTGGGGGGGACGCTGGCGCAGGTGATCGCGGCGGCGGATGCGGGGGCGGACATCGTGCGCGTCTCGACCCCTGACGAGGCATCCACCCGCGCCCTGCGCGAGATCACCCGCGAAAGCCCGGTCCCGATCGTGGCCGACATCCATTTCCATTACCGCCGCGCCATCGAGGCGGCCGAGGCCGGCGCCGCCTGCCTGCGGATCAACCCCGGCAACATCGGCGACCCCTCGCGGGTGCGCGAGGTCGTGCAGGCTGCCAAGGACCATGGCTGTTCCATCCGCATCGGCGTCAACGCGGGCTCTCTGGAACGCCACCTGCTTGAGAAATACGGCGAGCCCTGTCCCGACGCGATGGTAGAATCGGGCCTCGACCACATCAGGCTGCTGCAGGACAACGACTTCCACGAATTCAAGATCAGCGTGAAGGCCTCCGACGTGTTCCTTGCCGCCGCCGCCTATCAGGCGCTGGCCGAGGCGACCGACGCGCCGATCCACCTGGGCATCACCGAGGCGGGCGGTCTGCGCGGCGGCACGGTCAAGTCGGCGGTGGGCATGGGCAGCCTGCTGTGGGCCGGGATCGGCGACACGATCCGCGTGTCGCTGTCGGCCGACCCGGTGGAGGAAGTGAAGGTCGGCTACGAGATCCTCAAGTCGCTTGGCCTGCGGACGCGGGGCGTGCAGATCATCTCCTGTCCCTCCTGCGCGCGGCAGGGCTTCGACGTCATCAAGACCGTGGAGGCCCTCGAACAGCGGCTTGAGCATATCAAGACGCCCATGAGCCTGTCGATCATCGGCTGCGTGGTGAACGGGCCGGGCGAGGCGCTGATGACCGACCTCGGCTTCACCGGCGGCGGCGCGGGTAGCGGCATGGTCTACATGGCCGGCAAGCAGAGCCACAAGATGTCGAACGCCCAGATGATCGACCACATCGTCGAACTGGTCGAGCGCCGCGCCGATGAACTTGCCCGGACGCCGCAAGCGGCGGAGTAGTTTCCAGCGGTAACGCCGAAGTGGCTGTTTGGCCCTTCCGGCATTGCTTCAAGCCCCACCTTCAGGGCTGGCGCCCGTGATCTCGCTGGAAACAATCCGCCGGCAAGGCAGCCATGATGGCTGTTTTGTGGCCCGCCTTCTGTCCGGGCGCCCGGTAGCCCGCCGCATATTCCCGAACCGCCCGGAAGACGCACGTCCCCGCCACATGGATGGGGAGCTCCGGCCGGTGCGGTCATCGGCGTCCCCACCTGTACCGCACCCTGAACATCGGGACAGAAGACTGAAGATTCGATCAACGGACTTTGGACGTTTTCAAATGTCCCGCCGGGGCGAATGGCGGTTCGCAGAGACGCCAGAGGGGGCGCGAAGCCCCCTGTCCTTGACCGTGAAGGCCGGGCAGGCCGGAAAGGTGAAAAGCCTCAGCCTTCCGCCGCCCGGACCTGCTCGACTGCCGCAGCCAGTCCGGTCGAGGGGATGCCGCGCAGCAGTTCCGGCCCGATCACGAAGGTGGGCGTGCCCATGATCTGCATCTTCTCGGCAAGCTGGCGGTTGCTGGCGATCTCTGCCGAAACCTCGTCGCTGCCCATCCGCGCGGCCACGGCCTGCGGGTCGAAGCCGAGATCCTCCGAGATCGCCCCAAGCGACTCGGCCGTCACCGCCCCCCGCATTTCGTAAAGCCTGTCATGGACGGCCTTGTAGGCATCCGCGCCCTGCAGCTGCCTGACCGCGATGGCATAGCGCGAGGCAAGGTCGCTTTCCTCGCCCAGGATCGGGAATTCCTTGAGGATCAGCCTGATGTTGCCGTCGCGGGCCACGACCTCATCGACCTCGGGCGCGACGCGGCGGCAATAGCCGCAGCGGTAGTCGATGAATTCGACGATGGTCAGGTCGCCTTCGGGGTTGCCGCCGATCCAGGAGTGGCCGTCCTCGAAGATCTCGGCGCTGTAGGTCTGGACCAGCAGCTTGTCGCTTTCGGCCTCATCGGCCAGCCGACGCGCTTCCATTGCGTTCAGCGCCTCGACCAGGACGGTGGGGTTCTGCATGATGTAGTCGCGCACCGCCTCGCCAAAGGCCGCGCGTTCGGAATCGGACATGGCGGCGGGGTCAAAGGCGGCTGCGGGGGCAGCAAGGGCCGCTGTCATCAGCGCGGCAGTCATCAGGGTTTTCATCGTCGGTCCTTTACCGGAACTCGCGCGGACATTGCGCCAGGCGCGGGGATGCTGTCCACCCCCGTGCCTGTCACCGCCGCTTGACCAGCAGGGGGGCCGGGGGCGAAAAGGGCGGCCAAACGGAAAAGGGCAGGCAGATGCGGCAGTCGCAGCGGGGTCAGGTCGATCCCTTCATCGTCATGGATGTCATGGAAGCCGCGCGCCGGGCCGAGGCCCAAGGCCGCCACATCATCCACATGGAGGTGGGCCAGCCCTCGACCCCCGCGCCCGCCGCCGCGCTGAAGGCGCTGGGGCGGGAACTGGCGGAACCCTTGGGCTATACCGTCGCGCTGGGCTTGCCCGCCTTGCGGGAAGGCATCGCGGGGCTTTACTGGCGCTGGTATGGCGTCGATCTGGACCCCGCGCGGGTGGTGGTGACGCCGGGTTCCTCGGGTGCCTTCCTTCTGGCCTTTGCCGCGCTTTTCGACGCTGGCGACAAGGTGGCGGTGGGCGAGCCGGGCTATCCCAGCTATCGCCAGATCCTGCGCGCCATGTCGGTCGAGCCCGTGGGGATGCAGACCCGATTCGAGAACCGCTACCAGCCCGTGCCCGAGGATATTCCCCAAGGGGTGCAGGGCGTCATAATCGCCTCGCCCGGCAACCCTTCGGGAACGATGCTGGACCGTGAGGCGCTTGCCGCGCTGGTCAAGCGAACCCATGGCATCGGCGCCGCGCTGATCTCGGACGAGATCTACCACGGCCTCGACTATGGCCAGCGGGCGGTCAGCGCGCTGGAACTGACCGACGATGCCGTCGTCATCAACAGCTTTTCCAAGTATTTCAGCATGACTGGCTGGCGCGTGGGCTGGCTGGTGGTGCCGCCCGACATGGTCCGCACCATGGATCGCCTTGCCGCCAACATGTTCATCTGCGCCCCCCATGCCAGCCAGGTCGCCGCGCTGGCCGCGCTGACGCCAGAGGCTGAGGCCGAGGCGCAGGCGAACCTTGCCGTCTATGCCGAGAACCGGCGGATGATGCTGGAACGGCTGCCCGCGATGGGCTTTGATCGGATCGCCCCGCCGGACGGGGCCTTCTACGTCTATGCCGATGTCTCGGCCCTGACCCATGACAGTGCGGCAATGGCGGCCGACATTCTGGACAGGGCCGGCGTGGCGGTCACGCCGGGCGTGGACTTCGACCCGCACCGCGGGGCGGGCACGCTGCGGTTTTCCTATGCGCGGTCCACCGAGGACATCGCCGAAGGGCTGGACCGGTTGGCCCGCTACATGGCCGGGCGGTAGGGATGCGCCTTGCGCGGCTGATCGCCGCGGCGGCGCTGCTGGCGCTTGCGGCGCCGGTTGCGGCGGAAACCCTGGCGGCGGTCGATCTGTCCCGCACGGTGCTGGGGATGGAGGGGCGTGACCGGGGCAGGCCCCGGCCCATCATGCTGACCATCGGGCTTGACCGCGCCGTGCCGCACCGCATCGCGCTTGTGGACAACCCGCCCCGGCTGGTCATCGACCTGCAGGGCGCCGTCCCGCCCGAAGGCCAGACTTCCGCCGATCCGCTGGCCTTGCGCTGGGGTCCTGCGCCGCAGGGCGGGGCGCGGGCGATCCTGACGCTGCCGGGGCCGATGAAGCTCGACTCGGTGCAGATGCGGGCCGTGCCCGCCCCGAGCCTTGCCTTGCGGCTTCTTCCCGTCGCGCCTGACGCCTTCCAGCCCCGCCCCGATGCGCTGACCGTGCTGCGGGGATTGCCGCAGCCCGCGGACACGGGCGCGGACCGGAACGCACTGGCGGACGACCGGCTGCGGGTGGTGCTGGACCCTGGCCATGGCGGGATCGACCCCGGCGCGCAGGTGGGGGCGATTTCCGAGGCCGCGGTCATGCTGGGCTTCGCGCAGGAACTCGCCGCCACCCTGCGCGGCCGCGGCATCGAGGTCGTGCTGACGCGCGAGGATGACCGCTTCATCCCGCTGGAACGCCGCACCACCGTCGCGCGGGCCAAGGGGGCGGATTTGTTCATCTCGCTGCATGCAGATGCCCTGCCAGCGGGCGAGGCGGCGGGCGCCAGCATCTACGCCTGGGACGGGCAATCGAACGACCGCGCCGCGCGCCAGCTTGCGCTGATGCACGACCGCAGCGACATTCTTGCCGGGCTGGACCTGTCGGACACCGACGAGGACGTGAGCCGGGCGCTGATGGACCTCGCCCGGCTGGACACCCAGCCGCGCAGCCTGGACGCGGCGCGTCACCTGGTCGCAAAGATGAACGAGGCGGGCGTCGTCATGCACCGCACCCCGATCCGGGGCGCGGCCTTTTCGGTGCTGAAATCGCCCGACATCCCGTCGCTGCTGATCGAACTGGGCTTCCTGACCCATCCGCAGGACCGCGCCAACCTGTTCGACCCGGTCTGGCGGCAGCGGGTGGCCGAGGCGATGACCGACGGCATCCTCGCTTGGGCCGCCGACCAGGACGCGCAGGGTCCGCTTGCGGCGCCGCGTCCCTGACGCAAGCTTGCTTTGACCCGGAAGGGGTGTGGCGCTATAGAAACCCCTCGCTCGAAAGCCGCATGGGGCCTCA
Source organism: Paracoccus sp. (in: a-proteobacteria) (assembly GCF_030536915.1). Taxonomy (GTDB): domain Bacteria; phylum Pseudomonadota; class Alphaproteobacteria; order Rhodobacterales; family Rhodobacteraceae; genus Paracoccus. Next base: position 8,904 of record NZ_JAUNPC010000025.1, on the reverse strand, counting down.
GTGATCCGTTTCGTCCTGAACTTCTTCGGCGCGATCTTTTCGTGGTTCGTGACCGCCAGCGTCTTCCTTGCCCTCGTGGTGGGGGGCATCTTCTGGATCTATTCCCGCGACCTGCCGAGCCACGAGGCGCTGGCAAGCTACGCCCCCAAGACCATCAGCCGCATCTATTCCGGCGAGGGCCGCCTGATCGACGAATTCGCCGAGGAACGCCGCATCTTCGTCCCGGTCGAGGAGATTCCGGACCTCGTGAAGCAGGCCTTCATCTCGGCCGAGGACAAGAACTTCTACCAGCACCGCGGCTATGACCCGCGCGGCATGGCCGGCGCGGCGGTGCAGGCGATCCAGACGCGGGGGGGCAGCGTGCGCGGCGCCTCGACCATCACCCAGCAGGTGATGAAGAACTTCCTGCTCGACTCCTCGCGCAGCGTCGAACGCAAGGTCAAGGAACTGATCCTCGCCACCCGGCTGGAAAACACGCTGACCAAGGACCAGATCCTCGAACTTTATCTCAACGAGATCTTCCTGGGCCAGAACAGCGCGGGCGTGGCCGCCGCCGCCCAGACCTATTTCAACAAGTCCCTGAACCAGCTTGCACCCCATGAGGCGGCGATGCTGGCGGCGATGCCGCAGGCGCCCTCGCGGTCCGTCGTGCGCGACAAGGAGCGGATCACCGAACGGCGCAACTATGTCCTGCGCGAGATGTGGCAGAACGGCTACCTGACCGAAGCCGCCTATCGCGCCGAATCCGCGCTGCCGCTGAAATCGGTGCAGAACGGCGACTATCCGGCCTTCCGCAACAGCCTGCCGCCGCGCGACTATTTCACCGACGAGATCCGCCGCCAACTGTCCCAGCAGTTCGGCGAGGACGAGTTCTTCACCGGCGGGTTGCAGATCCGCGCGACCATGGACCCTGACCTGCAGCAGGTCGCGGCCAAGTCGCTGCAGGACGCGCTGGAACGCTATGACCGCAACCTCGGCGTCTGGCGCGGCACGGGGCAGGTGATCGCGCCCGAGGAACTGGGGTCCGAGGACCGCTGGCGGGCGGCGCTGGCCAAGATCAAGGTCCCGCGCGACATTCAGGGCTGGCACCCAGCCGTGGTGCTGGACCTGACCGACAGCGATGCCGTGATCGGCATCGAGGGCGTCGCGCAGGAGGACGAGCCTCACGTGATCCCCGCCCGCGACGTGCAATGGGCGCGCAAGCTGATGCCGGGGCGCGAACGGGCGCCGCAGGCCAGGGTGGCCTCGGACCTCTTGTCGGTAGGCGACGTGGTGCTGGTGCGGCAGATGACCGACGACGACACTGGCGCCTTCATCCGCTGGACGCTGCGGCAGGTCCCAACGCTGCAGGGCGGCTTCATGGCGATGGACGTGAACACCGGCCGCGTGATCGCCATGCAGGGCGGCTTCAGCTACCAGTCCTCGGTCTTCAACCGGGCGACGCAGGCGATGCGGCAGCCGGGGTCCGCCTTCAAGCCCTTTGTCTATGCGGCGGCCTTGGACCGCGGCTTCACCCCGGCGACCATCGTCGAGGACGAGCCGATCACCGTGAACACGCCGCAGGGCTTGTGGACGCCGAAGAACGCGGGCGGCAGCTACTATGGCCCGACGCCCCTGCGGACGGGGATCGAGCAGTCGCGCAACCTGATGACGATCCGCATCGCGCGGGACATCGGCATGGACACGGTGGCCAAATACGCCGAACGCTTCGGCGTCTATGACAGCCTTTCGCCCTTCCTTGCCAACAGCCTCGGGGCACAGGAAACCACGCTGTTCAAGATGGTCGCGGCCTATGCCATGTTCGCCAACGGCGGCGAGCGGGTCGAGCCCACGCTGGTGGACCGGGTGCAGGACCGCCGCGGCCGCACCGTCTACCGCCACGACAAGCGCGTCTGCACCACCTGCGAACAGGGCGCCCTGCCGCCCGGCCAGGCGCCGATGATCCAGTCCGACCGCGAGCGGGTGATGGATGCGATCACCGCCTACCAGTTGACCTCAATGATGGAAGGCGTGGTCAAGCGCGGGTCCGGCAAGGGCGTCAAGCTGGACGTGCCGGTCGCGGGCAAGACCGGGACCACCAACGACGCCAAGGACGTGTGGTTCGTCGGCTTCAGCTCGAACATCGTCGCGGGCTGCTACCTGGGCTTTGACGAGCCGCGCAGCATGGGCTCGAACGCTTACGGCGGAACCATGTGCGTGCCGGTGTTCAACGCCTTCATGCGGCAGGCGGTCAAGGAATACGGCGGGACCGCCTTCAAGGTGCCGCCGGGCGGCTATTTCGCCGATGTGTCCTATGGCAGCTTCACGATCGCCGAATATTTCCGCGAGGGCACCACCGCCGTGGCCCGCATCGTGGACGGCGGCTTCGCCAAGCAGAGCAGCGACGTCACCGAGCGGACCGAAAAGGCCGTCACCACCTCGACCGGCCAGCGCAGGGTCATCCCGAAGAAGGCCGATTACAACAGCATGAGCGCGGGCGGGCTTTACTGACCGCCCTTGCTTGTGCCGGGCGGCCCGCCGCGCTATCAGCCACCCCCATCCGTTCACCGTCCGACCCTAGGGATCGCCCATGCGCGCCGAAACCCAAGCCTCTGTCGATGCCATCCGCAAGTCGCTGGGCCTGCTGGCGCAGCGCATGGACTGGGACACCGCCCCGCATCGCCTGGAAGAGATGAACGCGATGATCGAGGACGGCGATCTCTGGTCCGACCCCGCGCGCGCGCAGAAGCTGATGCGCGACCGGCAGGTGCTGTCGGACAAGGTCGAAACCTATCGCCGCATCGACCAGGACCTGAAGGACAGCGTCGAGCTGATCGAACTGGGCGAGGCCGAGGGCGACGCCGAGATCGTGGCCGAGGCGGAATCCACGCTGAAGTCCCTGGCCGACCTGGCCGCGCAGAAAGAGCTTGAGGCGCTGCTGGACGGCGAGGCGGACGGCAACGATACCTTTATCGAGGTTCACGCCGGCGCGGGCGGCACGGAAAGCTGCGACTGGGCCTCGATGCTGGCGCGGATGTACACGCGATGGGCCGAGAAAAAGGGCTACAAGGTCGAGTTGCAGTCCGAAACGCCCGGCGAAGAGGCCGGCATCCGCTCGGCTTCCTACAAGATCAGCGGGCCGAACGCCTATGGCTGGCTCAAGTCGGAATCGGGCGTGCACCGGCTGGTGCGGATCAGCCCCTACGACTCGGCCGCGCGGCGGCACACGTCCTTTTCGTCGGTCTGGGTCTATCCGGTCGTCGATGACAATATCGAGATCGTGATCCCCGACAACGAGATCAGGATCGACACCTACCGCTCGTCCGGCGCGGGGGGGCAGCACGTCAACACCACCGACTCGGCGGTGCGGATCACCCACCTGCCGACGAACATCGTCGTCACCAGCTCGATGAAGTCGCAGCACCAGAACCGCGAGGCGGCGATGAACGCCCTGCGCGCGCGGCTGTATCAACTGGAACTCGACAAGCGCAACGCCGCGATCAACGCCGCCCACGAGAACAAGGGCGATGCCGGCTGGGGCAACCAGATCCGGTCCTATGTCCTGCAGCCTTACCAGATGGTGAAGGATCTGCGGACGGGGCATGAGACCTCGGACACGCAGGGGGTTCTGGACGGCGACTTGGACGGCTTCATGGCCGCCACGCTGGCGCAGGACCTGTCGGGCAAAAGCCGGGCCGAGGCCAATTCGGACGACTGACCCGGACAGCCGCTTCCTTCACATCGCCGTTGACGACCGCTCCCTTCCACCCTCACGCTGCGTTGCAGCGGAAAGCACGAAGGGGGCACCATGCCGAAACGGATCAACCTTGCCCTGCAGGGCGGCGGCGCGCATGGCGCGTTCGCTTGGGGCGTCCTCGACCGCCTGCTGGAAGGCGACGAGATCGAGGTCGCGGGGATCAGCGGCACCTCGGCAGGCGCCCTGAACGGCGCGGCGATCGGCGCAGGGCTCGCCTCGGCTGCGGGTGAAGCGGGGCGGAAGGCGGCGCGCGAAAACCTTGATCACGTCTGGCACGAGGTCAGCCGCGGCAGCGATCACCGCCTGCTGCGCTGGATGACCTGCCTCGACCATGTGCCCTCGCCCTTCCAGCGCTGGGCGGAACTCTTCTCTCCGGCCGCATGGATGGAGAACATGACGCGGCTGTTCAGCCCCTATGACAGCGGGCCGTTCTATTCCAACCCGCTGGGGCGGATCATCGCCGGGATGCCGCATCCGCTGGGCCCCTGCGCGGACCGCCGCCCGGCGCTGTTCGTCACCGCGACCAATGTCCGCGACGGTCATGTCCGGGTGTTTTCGGGCGACGAGGTGACGCCCGATGCCGTCATGGCCTCGGCCTGCCTGCCCACGCTGTTCCGCGCGGTCGAGATCGAGGACCACAAGACCGGCCGGCGCGAGGCCTATTGGGACGGAGGCTATTCAGGCAACCCGGCGCTGTTTCCGCTGTTTGCGCCGGAACTGCCGCGCGACATCGTCATCGTCACCATCAACCCGATGCGGCGCGAGGCAATTCCGCAAAGCCCCGTCGAGATCCAGGACCGGATCAACGAGGTCAGCTTCAATTCCTCGCTGCTGCGGGAATTGCGGGCGATCCAGTTCGTCAAGCGCCTGACCGCCGAAGGCCGCCTGACCGGCCGCGACATGAAGGAGCCGCTGATCCACCTGCTGTCCGACGAGGAACTGATGAACTCGCTGGGCGCGCGGACCAAGCTGCTGCCGGGGGCGGGGCTGGTTGCCCGGATGAAGGAAGCGGGGCGGCTCGCGACCGAAAAGTTCCTGGTGGGCGATGCCCGGAACATCGGCGCGCGTGATTCGGTGGACCTGCCGCGGCTTTACGGCTGAGGGGCGGCGCAGGCGGCGCAGTTGGACCGGGAGGCAGTCTCGCTCGGGCGCTGCTCCTGCCTCGCTGAAGCCGGTCCACTAGACCCATCCGGCGGGAAAACATCCATGACGGCTGTTTTCCGGTTCGCCTTCTGTCCGGACGCTCGTGCGCCCGGAGGATATTTTCAGCCGAAAGACCTTTCTGCCGGGTTCAGGCGCTGGCTGCCGCGATCTTCGCAGCCAACCGGGCGTTCGCCAGCACCAGCGCAATGTTGGCGGTCAGCGAGCGGCCCTCGGTCAGCTCGAAGATGCGATCCAGAAGGAAGGGAGTCACGGCCTTGGCGGCGATTCCTTGGGCAGTGGCGTCTGCCAGTGCCTGCTCGACCACGGGCATGATCTCGGCGCGGGGGATCTCGGCCTCGGCCGGGATGGGGTTCACCACCAGTTGGCCGCCGGGCAGGCCGAGGGCGCGGCGCATCCGTGCGGCCTCGGCGATCCGGGCAGGGTCGTCCAGGCGCAGGGGCGCAGGCAGGCCCGAATCGCGGCTCCAGAAGGCGGGGATCACGTCCTGGCCGACGGCGATCACCGGCACGCCCAAGGTTTCGAGGTATTCGAAGGTGCGCGGCAGGTCGAGGATCGCCTTGGCCCCCGCCGAAACCACCGTCACCGGCGTTGCCGCGAGTTCGTAAAGGTCGGCCGAGATGTCCATGCTGTCCTCGACGCCGCGATGGACACCGCCGATGCCGCCGGTGGCGAAGACGCGGATGCCTGCCAGCGCCGCGCAGATCATGGTGGCCGCGACCGTGGTGGCCCCGGTACGGTGCATGGACAGGCAGACGGCAAGGTCGGCGCGGCTGACCTTCATCACGTCCTGCGCTTGCGCCAGCGATTCCAGCGTCGCGTCGTCCAGACCGATGTGGATGCGGCCATCCATCAGCGCGATGGTGGCTGGTACGGCACCGGCCTCGCGGATTGCCGCTTCCACATCGCGGGCCATTTCCAGGTTCTTCGGATAGGGCATCCCGTGAGTGATGATCGTCGATTCCAGCGCGACGACGGGGCGGCCCGCGTCCAGCGCATCGCGGACCTCGGGGGTGAAGCTCAGCGGCAGGTCGGTCATCGGCGGCTCCTTGTGGTCGGAAGGAAGCCGGGGCGCTGCCCCGGACCCCGGGATATTTAGGCGAAGAAAAAACTCATGGCCCTTCGCCCGAGACATGGGCGGCGGCGGCACGGATGGCGGCGTCCAGAGCGGCGGCGCGGTCGACTCCTGCGCGTTCGGCAACCATGTGGGCGGCCATGAAGCAGTCGCCTGCGCCGGTCACGCGGGCGATGGTGACGGGGGGCGGCTGCCCGGTCAGCACCTCAGCCCCGCGCTGGGCGCAGGCGGCGGGGCAGGGGCCATCCGTGACTAGTGCACGGGCCACGCCGCGGGCGACCACGGCTTTCGCGGCCTCGGCGGCACCCGCACAGGGATGGCCCGCCAGCGTCTCGGCCTCGGCGCGGTTCAGATAGAGCGTGACGTGATCCAACCCCAGCAGGGGCGCGAGGCGTTCGGCCTTGCCGGGGCTCGCCGGGACCACGCGCAGATCGGCCTGGCGCAGGGCCGGGTCAGCGGCAATGGCTTCAAGCTGCGGCACCGTCAGGTTGCCGTCGATCACCACCGTGCCGCGCCAAGGCGCCTCGGCCGAGCCGAAGGTGCCGTCGCGCAGGGGCGCCAGAACGCGGTCTCCGGCGGCTTCCAGCGAGTGCGCGTCGGCGATGGCGGCGATCAGGCCGTGGCTGTCCTCGATGGCCATGTAGACGTCGGTCGGCCAGTCGGGCAGGCGCTGCATCCA
>NZ_JAUNPC010000025.1:0-2153 GCF_030536915.1 Paracoccus sp. (in: a-proteobacteria) | reverse complement strand
GCCGACTTGCCCATCTTGCGCCCGTCCGAGGTCGTCAGCAGCGGCGAGGTCAGGCCCCAGATTTCCGAATCCAGCACCCGGCGCGTCAGGTCGATCCCGTTGACGATGTTGCCCCACTGGTCCGACCCGCCCATCTGCAAGCGGCAGCCGTAGCGGCGGTAGAGTTCCAGGAAATCGTAGGCCTGCAGGATCATGTAGTTGAATTCGAGGAAGGACAGGCTCTGTTCCCGGTCCAGCCGCGACTTCACCGACTCAAAGGACAGCATCCGGTTGACCGAGAAATGCCGCCCGATGTCGCGCAGGAAATCGAGGTAGTTCAGCCCGTCCAGCCATTCGGCGTTGTTCAGCATCATCGCCGCATCGTCGCCATAGCGCAGGTAGCGGGCGAAGACCTGAGCCATCCCGTCGATGTTCGACTGGATCTGCCCGGGGCCAAGCAGAGGCCGTTCCTCGGAACGGAACGAGGGATCGCCCACCTTGGTCGTGCCGCCGCCCATCAGGGTGATCGGCTTGTTGCCGGTCTTCTGGAACCAGCGCAGCATCATGATGTTCAGCAGGTGGCCGACATGCAGGCTGGCCGCCGTCGCGTCATAGCCGATATAGGCCGTGACCGGTCCTTCCGTCAGGGCGTCATCCAGCGCCTGCAGGTCGGTGCAGTCAGCCAGATAGCCGCGTTCGACCATGACGGTCAGGAACTCGGACTTCGGACGGTAGGTCATCGGCTTTTTCCTTTTTCTCGGCCTGCCTATACAGGCCGCGGGGCACTAGGGGAAGAAAAGGCGGATGCTGGTTCTCGGGATGATGTCGGGCACCTCGCTGGACGGGGTGGACGCGGCGGTGCTGGACACCGACGGCGAGGCGATCTTCGGCTTTGGACGAACCGGCTACCGCGCCTATGCGGCCGAGGAAGCCGAGGTGCTCCACAGGGCCCTTGGCCGCTGGCCGGGCGAGCCGGGCGTGGCCGAGGCGGCGGCGCTGTCGGTGCGGGTCCATGCGGCGCTGGCGGCGAATTTTCCCGAGGCTGAGGTGATCGGCTATCACGGCCAGACGCTGGCCCATGATCCGGGCGCGGGGCGGACCCATCAGGCAGGGCAGGGCTGGGAACTCGCCCGCGCCACCGGCCGCCGCGTCGTCTGGGATTTCCGGGCCGAGGACGTGCGGCAGGGAGGCGAGGGCGCGCCGCTGGCGCCCTTCTTCCATCATGCGCTGGCGCGCTGGGCGGTGGCGCAAGGGCGGCTGGACCCCTCGCCAGTGGTGTTCCTGAACCTCGGCGGGGTCGGCAACCTGACCTGGTGCGACCCGCGCGATCCGGACCCGCTGTCGGCCTGCGTGGCTTTCGACACCGGCCCGGCGAACGCGCCACTGAACGACCTGATGCGGGCACGGCGCGAGGTTCCGCGCGATGAGGGCGGCCAGCTTGCCTTGCAGGGCACCCCGCGCGAATCGGTCATTCAGGACTTCCTGCGCCACGCCTATTTCGCCCGTCCCGCGCCCAAGTCGCTGGACCGCGACGCTTTCGCCGCGCTCGGCCCGGCCGTTGCGCAGATGGAGGATGCGGATGCCGCGGCGACCCTGGCGCATGCGGCGGCGGCGGCGGTCGCGGCGGGCCTCGGGCTGCTGCCCTCGTGCCCGGCCTCGGTTCTGGTTTGCGGCGGCGGGCGTCACAACGCCGCGATGATGCGGGCGCTGGAGGAGCGCTGCGGCCTGCCCGCGCGCCCGGTCGAGGAGGCCGGGCTGGACGGCGACATGATCGAGGCGCAGGCCTTCGCCTGGCTTGCTGCGCGGGTCTTGCGGGGGCTGCCGACCTCGGGGCCACGGGCCACGGCTGCCGCGCGCGCCGTTTGCGGTGGACGGATCAGTTCGCCACGCCGCTGACAACCACTTGATGAGAAGCAGGGAACGCGGGCCGCGCAAGGGACGTTGGGGCGCCAGATCGGGGACGCGAAGCGATCCCGGCTGATTTCGACAAAAGAAGGACGTCACCGATGAAAGCTCTGCTTCTCGCCGCCACTTCGTCTCTGGCCCTGACCGGCTTTGCCATGGCGCAGACCGCCACCGACACCACCACGACCACAGACCCGGCAGCCACCGCGACCGGGACCGACATGACCACGGGGACCGACCCGATGACCGGCACGGCTGCTGACCCGATG
>NZ_JAUNPC010000216.1 GCF_030536915.1 Paracoccus sp. (in: a-proteobacteria) | reverse complement strand
TCCGGCAGCACCGTGAAGATGTCGCCGACCAGTCCGTAGTCGGCGACCTGGAAGATCGGGGCTTCCTCGTCCTTGTTGATGGCGACGATGACCTTGCTGTCCTTCATGCCCGCAAGGTGCTGGATCGCGCCCGAGATGCCGGCGGCGATGTAAAGCTCGGGCGCCACCACCTTGCCGGTCTGGCCCACCTGCCAGTCGTTCGGGGCATAGCCCGAGTCGACCGCCGCGCGGGATGCCCCCACCGCCGCGCCCAACTTGTCGGCCAGGGCCTCGATCAGGGCGAAGTTCTCCTTGGAGCCGATCGCCCGCCCGCCCGAGACGATGCGCTTGGCCGAGGTGAGTTCGGGGCGGTCCGAGGCCGCAACCCGGTCCTCGACCCAAGCCGACAGCCCCGGGTCGGCGGCGGCGGCGGCGGCCTCGACAGGCGCCGAGCCGCCCTCGCCCGCCGCGTCGAAGCTGGCGATGCGCACCGTCAGCACCTTGACCGGGTCCGAGGATTTCACCGTCTGGATTGCGGCCGAGGTGTAGACGCTGCGCTCGAAGGTCTCGGCATCAACCACGCGGCTGACCTCGGGGATCACCATCACGTCCAGAAGCGCGGCGGCCCGCGGCAGGACGTTGCGGGCATCCGTGGTGCCCGGGGCGGCGATGTGGCTGAACTGGGGCGCAAGCTCCACCAGCAGCGCCGCCATCGGCTCGGCCAGGCGGTGGGCGTAGGTGGCGTCCTCGGCCACCAGCACCTTCGCCACGCCCGCGATCTGCGCGGCCTCCTGGGCGGCGGCCTGCGCGCCCTCGCCCGCGACCAGCACGGTCACATCGCCCAAGGAGGCCACCGCCGTCACGGCCTTGGCCGTCGCGTCCCGGTTCAGCCCGTTCTCGGCCATCTCGGCCAGCAGCAGCACCGCCATCACACCACCCCCGCGGCTTTGAGTTTCGACACCAGCTCGTCGACCGAGGCCACCTTGACCCCCGCCTTGCGCCCCTCGGGCTCGGCGGTCCTGACCACCGTCAGCCGGGGCGAGACGTCCACGCCGTAGTCGCCGGCGGTCTTCTCGACGAGTTCCTTCTTCTTGGCCTTCATGATGTTGGGAAGGCTCGCATAGCGCGGCTCATTGAGACGCAGGTCGGCGGTCACGATCGCGGGCAGCGTGACCTCGATCACCTGCAGTCCGCCGTCGATCTCGCGGGTGACGGTGGCCTTGCCCCCTTCCACGTCCAGCTTGCCGGCCTGCGTCGCCTGCGCCCAGCCCAGAAGCGCCGCCAGCATCTGGCCGGTGGCGTTCATGTCGTTGTCGATCGCCTGCTTGCCCATCAGCACCAGCTGCGGCTGCTCCTCGGCGATGATGGCCTTCAGCAGTTTGGCCACGGCCAGGGGCTCGATGTCCTGGTGCACGTCGTCCGCGGCCACCACCAGGATGCCGCGGTCCGCCCCCATCGCCAGCGCGGTGCGGATGGTCTCCGCCGCCTGCTTGACGCCGATCGAGACCACCACGATCTCGGAGGCCGCCCCCTTCTCCTTCAGCCGGATCGCCTCCTCGACCGCGATCTCGTCAAAGGGGTTCATCGACATCTTCACGTTCGACAGATCCACCCCCGACCCGTCCGCACGAACCCGCGCCTTCACGTTGTAGTCGATCACCCGCTTCACAGGCACAAGAACCTTCATCGGTCCACTCCCTCTCGTATC
>NZ_JAUNPC010000215.1 GCF_030536915.1 Paracoccus sp. (in: a-proteobacteria) | reverse complement strand
CATGGGCGTGAACAACCAGCTTGCCTGCCGCGACCGCATCAAGGGCCGCGATGCTGCCTGACCCCTTTCCTTCGGTGACGGGGGATCAACTGGTCTTGTCTCGCGCAATGCCTTCCTTTTGCCGATCGGGGTACGGGTCTGGCGCACCGATTCCCCGATCATGGCGCTACCCGCGCCGGGGCCATTGCGCGGCTTGTGTGTCCCGGGGATTCAGGCCTAACGCGCCGAGATGGATCGATGGTCATCAGGGACATGAGGTGGCTATTGCGGTGTGTGGCCGAGGTGTGATTTTGATGCTCAACCACGAGCATGGGAATATCCGATGACCACAATCAGCATGGACCCGTATCCCACGAGTAATTACCGGTCGAAATAGGACCTGATCTTGTCTCTGTCGGTCGTCTCGGCCAGCGCCAGCATCAGCAGGATGCGCGCCTTCGACGGCGACAGGTCGCCGCCGAAGATCGCGCCAAGCTCCTTGGTCGTGGCGCCGCCGCCGACAAAGCCGTAGTTCGGCTGGACGCTTCCCTCCGGCACCCGCGAGGTGATGACGACGGGCACTCCCTTGCCGATCGCGTACTTGATCGCCTCGTACATCGGCTCGTTCACGTTGCCCCAGCCGAACGCCTGGATCACGATCCCCTCGGCACCGTTGTCGGCCGCATGCCGCACATAGTCGCCGTCAGCACCCGTATACATGGCGACAAGGTCGACCCGGGGCAGCGTCTCCGGCAGCGGCAGGGGCGGGTGCCGCAGCGGCTCCTGGTGAAAGACGACATCGTCGCGATCAACATAGCCGATCGGGCCATACAATCCTGAACCGAAGGCGGCGACGTTGCTGGTATTCGTCTTCCGCACCGCCCGGGCGGGGTGGATGACATGGTTCATGTTGACGGTGACCCCCTTGCCGCCCGAACCCTCGTCGATGATCTGCTTCACGGCATTGGTGATGTTGCGCGGGCCATCGCTGTCGGGTTCCGACGCGCTCCGAAGCGCGCCGACCAGCACGACCGGCTTGTCGCTTTGGACCGTTAGGTCGAGGAAATAGGCGGTCTCCTCGATCGTGTCCGTCCCGTGCGTGACGACGACGCCCTCGACGTCCGGATCAGCCAGTTGCTCCTGGACCCTGCGGGCGAGACCCGGCCAGAGATCCGGGCCCATGTAGGGGCTTGGGACATTGCTGAATTCCACCACTTCGATGTCGGCCAGGTCGGCGAGCGCCGGCACCGCGGCCACCAGATCCTCGCCCGAGAGCGCCGGGACCGGGGCGCCGGTCTCGTCCACCGTCATCGCGATCGTGCCGCCCGTTGCCACGATGGTCACGTTGGGAAGGTTCCCGCTGTCCGTCGCATTCTGGGCGTCGGCCGCGCCCTGGCTTGCGGCCGGCTGTTGGGCCACCTCCTGGGCGGCCCCCGGACCTGCCATGTGCATCATGGCGAAGATTGCGGGAATGGCGAGAAGATAACCAGGCTTCATGGCGTAATCCTTCGAAATCGCAGGTGTTCGTGAAGGAGGCACCTTCAAGGAGAAAAGCTAGCACTGCGACATTGCCAGATCGAGGGGCCAGCCTCTCGCTTCGCACCAGTGCAGAGCGGCGAGGCTCTATGCAATCATCCTGGATACGACCTGTAACCGCACTCCTATGTGGATCGTCGCAGACCTACCTTGGGCTCTGTTGCGCGAATCGCATGAGGGATGATGTGCTGGATCCCGGGTGGTAGC
>NZ_JAUNPC010000214.1 GCF_030536915.1 Paracoccus sp. (in: a-proteobacteria) | reverse complement strand
GAGTTCATGGACCAGCGTGGTCGCGATCCGCATCCCCGTCGCGCCCACCGGATGGCCCAGCGAGATGCCCGAGCCGTGGACGTTCAGCCGGTCGGGGTCGTTCCAGCCCCAGCCCTTCAGCACCGACAGCACCTGCACGGCGAAGGCCTCGTTCAGTTCCACGAGGTCCATGTCGTCAAGGGACAGCCCGTTGCGGGCAAGCAGCTTCTGCACCGCGGGCACCGGGCCGATGCCCATGGTCGCAGGCTCGCAGCCCGCCACGGCCCAGCTATGGAACCAGGCCATCGGCTGCAGGCCAAGCTCGGCCAGCTTGTCCTCGGCCACGACCAGACAGGCGGCGGCGGCGTCGTTCTGCTGGGCGGCGTTCCCGGCGGTGACGGTGCCGCCCTTCACGATCGTGCGCAGGCCCGACAGCGATTCCACCGTGACGCCGGGGCGCACGCCCTCGTCGCGGTCAAGGACCACGTCCGCCCCTTTCCGCTGGGGGACGGTGACCGGCACGACCTCGTCGGCGAAGACGCCGTTCGCCCATGCGGCCTCGGCGCGCTGCTGGCTGCGGGCGGCATAGGCGTCGGCCTCCTCGCGGGTGATGTCGTATTCGCGGGCGAGGTTCTCGGCGGTCTCGATCATGCCGGAAATCTTGCCGAAGCGGCGTTCGGGCTGCGAGCGTTCGCGGCCCCGGTCCAGCCGGTCGTACAGATGGATGTTGCCGGCGCGGGCGCCCCAGCGCACGTCGGTGGCGTAATATTCGATGTTCGACATCGATTCGACGCCACCCGCCATGACCACGTCGCAGGCCCCGGTCTGGACCATCATCGCGGCACTCGCCAGCGCCTGAAGGCCGCCGCCGCAGCGCCGGTCAAGCTGCATCCCCGGCACGCCCACGGGGAAATCGGCCTCCAGCGCGACCCAGCGGCCGATGCAGGGCGCCTCGGAATTGGAATAGGACTGGGCGAAGACCACGTCGTCGATGCGCGCGGGGTCCAGCCCGCTGCGTTCGATCACGGCCTTGGCGACATGGGCCCCCAGCTTTTCGGCGGTCAGCGGGCGCAGGGTGCCGCCAAAGGCGCCCACGGGGGTGCGCAGCGGCATGACAATGGCGGCTCGTCTCATGGGGGTCGTCATGGGGGGCGATCCTTTCCTTGGGGTCAGCGTTGGGGCAGCGACAGGTCCGGCCAGTCGGCGCCCTCGAAGACATAGCCGTCGCCATCGCGGCGGACATAGCCGCAGCAGGGCGGGCCGAAATGCATCGGCATGATCAGGGTGCCATTGTCGGCGGCCTCGGCCAGAACGCGGGCGCGGGTCTCGCGCGCGACATCGGGCAGGGCGCAATAGGCGGTGTTGAGGTCGGGATGGGCGATCTGCAGCGGCGAATGGAACACGTCGGCGGTAAACAGGCCCTCCTCGCCGTCCGAGCGCAGGCGGAAGCTCAGCATCCCCGGCGTGTGGCCGGGCACGGGTTCGACCGTCAGGCAGCCGAGGATCTCGCCCGCGTCGTCGGCGATGAAATCGACCAGCCCGGCATCGACCACCGGCATCACGCTGTCGTTCCAACTGTCGTCCATCACCGCGTCGCGGGCCTGCTTCAGCGCGACCTCGTAATGGCGGAAGTCGGTTTCGGGCATCAGGTAGCGGGCATTGGGGAAGGTCGGCACCCATTCGCCGTCAACAAGCACCGTGTTCCAGCCGGTGTGGTCCATGTGCATGTGGGTCAGCACCACGTCGGTCACGGACACGAGATCAATA
>NZ_JAUNPC010000213.1 GCF_030536915.1 Paracoccus sp. (in: a-proteobacteria) | reverse complement strand
CCGCAGTTCGTCCAGCCGGGATTTGTCGCTTGCCATCGCCTGCCTGCCTTTCTTGTCAGATGACCTTGCCGGGGTTGAGGATGCCCCCGGGATCGAACACCGCCTTGATCCGCCGCATCAGCGCGATCTCCTCGGCGCTGCGCGACCAGCCCAGCCAGGGCCGCTTGAGCGTGCCGATGCCGTGCTCGGCCGAGATCGAGCCGCCCTGCGCCCGCACCAGGTCATAGGCGATGCGGCTGACCTCGGACAGCTCGTCCTCGCCCGCGCCGGGGTCGGAAAAGGCGACATGGAGGTTGCCGTCGCCCAGATGACCGTAGAACGAGACATGCGCGCCGGGGAACCGCCGCGACAGCTGCCGCCCGCAGGTGTCTGCGAAATCGCCCAAGGCGCCCATCGCCATGCTGACGTCCAGGTTGACCAGCCGGGGCAGCAGGCGGTCCATCGCGTGCCCTTCGCGCACCCGCCAGAAGCTGTCGCGGTCCCTTTGGGACTGCGCGACCAGGGCGTCCGTCATCAGCCCCTCCTCCAGCGCATCGCCGAGGAACGATTCGAAGCGCTCCGCGTCCTCCTCTGTCCCTTCCTGTTCGAGGATGACGGAAAAGGGCGGGACCTCGGGGAAATGGCGGATGCCCTCGGCCTCCTCGTTGAAGCGGACATAGGGCGCCCACATCACCTCGAAGGCGGAGAGGCCGGGCAGGGCGGCCTGCGCGCGCGCCAGCAGCGCCAGCACCCGGTCGAAGCCGTCCAGCGCGCACAGCGCCGTGCGGCGCGCGGCAGGCAGGGGACGCAGGCGCAGGACGGCGCGCGTGACCACCCCCAGCGTGCCTTCCGATCCGATCAGGAACTGGCGCAGGTCATAGCCGGTGTTGTTCTTGAGCGCCTTGTTCAGGGCCGAGATCACCGTGCCGTCGGGCAGCACCGCTTCCAGCCCCAGCACGTTGTCGCGCGCAGGGCCGTAACGCAGGACGCGCACGCCGCCCGCGTTGGTGGCGATCACCCCACCGATCTGGCAGGACCCCCGCGCGCCGAGGTCGATGGGCAGAAGAAAGCCCGCCGCCGCGGCCGCACCTTGGGCGACCTCCAGCACCGTGCCCGCGCGCAGCGTCATGGTGCCCGAGGCCGCGTCGATCTCCTCGATGCCGGCGAAGCGGTCCAGCGACAGGGCGATGTCGCCCAGGCGCGGGTTGGCGCCGCCCGCAAGGCCGGTCATGCCGCCTTGGGGCACCACCGCCTGGCCCGCCGCGTCGCAAAGGCGCAGGGCGGTGGCGATCCCTTGGGCCGTGTCGGGGCGCAGCACGGCCGCGGGCAGGCAGGCGCCGGTCAGGCTGGCGTCCGAGCGGTGGCGCTCGCCCACGGCCGCGCCCGTCAGGACCGCCTGCGGCCCCAGGGCCGCCCGCAGCGCCGCGATCAGGCCGCCGTCCTCGCCCTCGTCCATGTCAGGCCTTCTCGCGCCGCAGGGCCTGCGCCATGCAATGGATGCCGCCGCCGGTCTTGGAAATCTCGTCGGTGTCCACCGTCGCCACCTCGAAGCCGCGCGCCCTGAGTTGTTCCACCAGCGTCCGGCTGGACGCGGGGGCGATCACCCGGTCGCGCCCGAGCGACATGAAGTTGCAGCCAAGCGCCATGGTGTCCCGGAAGGGCACGTCGATGATCTCGTGCCCCTTGGCCTTCAGCCAGTCCACGATCCCCGGATCGGTGCAGGCGAGGCAGACCGCGGTCAGCTTTTCCGCGACGGGAACCACCATCA
>NZ_JAUNPC010000024.1 GCF_030536915.1 Paracoccus sp. (in: a-proteobacteria) | reverse complement strand
GGCTGATCCTGCTGGCGATCATCGCGGGCTTCATCGGCTGGCACCTCATCATGGGCATCGGCGGCGCCGACATGCCGGTGGTGGTGTCGATGCTGAACAGCTACTCGGGCTGGGCCGCGGCGATGATCGGCTTCACGCTGTCCAACGACCTGCTGATCGTGGTCGGCGCGCTTGTGGGTTCCTCGGGTGCGATCCTCAGCTACATCATGTGCAAGGCCATGAACCGCAGCTTCATCAGCGTGATCCTCGGCGGCTTCGGCGGCGAGGCGGGACCGGCGATGGCGATCGAGGGCGAGCAGATCGCCATCGACGCCGACGGCGTGGCGGCGGCGCTGAACGAGGCCGACAGCGTCATCATCGTCCCGGGCTACGGCATGGCCGTGGCGCAGGCGCAGCAGTCGGTCAGCGAACTGACCCGCAAGCTGCGCGCCGCGGGCAAAGAGGTGCGCTTCGCCATCCACCCCGTCGCCGGCCGCCTGCCGGGCCACATGAACGTGCTTCTGGCCGAGGCCAAGGTCCCCTATGACATCGTCCTGGAGATGGACGAGATCAACGAGGACTTCCCCTCGACCGACGTGGTGATCGTCATCGGCTCGAACGACATCGTGAACCCGGCCGCGCAGGAAGACCCCAACAGCCCCATCGCCGGGATGCCGGTGCTGGAGGTCTGGAAGGCCAAGCAAGTGTTCGTCAGCAAGCGCGGGCAGGGCACCGGCTATTCGGGCATCGAGAACCCGCTGTTCTACAAGGAGAACACGCGCATGTTCTACGGCGATGCAAAGAAGTCGCTGGACGCGCTGCTGCCGATGATCTCCTGATCAGAGGCGCTGAAACGAAAGAACCCCCCCCCATCGTGCGGGGGTTCTTGCATTCCGGGACCGGGACAAGGCGCTTTCCGGGGCCGGCCTGCTCAGGGATTGATCAGGATCGGCGTTCCGTCGCGGACCATGGCGTAGATGTCCTCCATCTCGGCGTCGGTCACGGCGATGCAGCCCGCCGTCCAGTCCCGCTTGAGCGGCGCCAGCGCCTGTCCCTCGGGCCCCTGCCCGTGGATGAAGATGTCGCCGCCGGGATGCTTGCCCTGCATCAGCGCGAAGCCGCTGTCCTGCGGGTTGGGATAGGACACCCCGATGGACAGGTGATAGCGGCTGTTCGGGTTCCGCCGGTCGATATGGTAAAGCCCCTCGGGCGTCTTGCCGTCGCCCGAGAACTGCTTGTGACCGATCGGCTCGTTCCCAAGGCCGATGTTGTAGCCTCCGATCAGGTTCGATCCGCTCAGGAACAGCATCTGCCGGGCCGACTTGTTCACCACGATCTGCGTGACCGGAGGCCCGTTGTAGGTCTTGAACTTGCTGGGCGCACAAGAGGCGGCCAGCGCCACAAGCAGCGCGGCCACCGACAATCGAAGCGTGCGTTTCATCATCTGTCCCGTGGTTTTCCGTTCATCCTGCCCAAAGGCCCTCGCCGGCGCAACGGCAGGGCCGATCACGAACGCCTCATTGCCCCTTTAGGGGACGGCTTGCGCCCGGCGCATCTTTGCGGCTTTCGTCAGTCCATGACCCAACCCCTGCCGATGCCCCCCTCTGCCCCGCAGCCCCTGGACCACCCCCTGCGCTACGAGATGGTGAACGAACTGCACGCCCGCCCCTCGCCGCGGCTGGCGGTGCCCTGCACGGCGGTCTACCTGGCCTTCAAGGAGCCTCGGGACGCCGCCAACCGCGACCGCAGCCTCGACATCGCGCATCTGGCCGAACTGGTCATGCGGCACGGCGCGCCGGTGCCGCAGACCGATGCCGGCCATTATGCCGCGCAACTCGGCCGGCACGAGTTGCGCTGGGAAAGCCATACCGAGTTCGTCAGCTACGCCGGCTTCACCCCCGGCCGGCCGCATCGTCCCTTCGACCCCGCGCTGGCCGAGATGTTCCCCGCCGACTGGCAGGCCCGTGCGCCGGGACGCCGGGTGGCGGCGGCGATGGTCCATGTCGCGCCGATGCCGGACGATCCCGATGCGATCACGCCGCTTCTGTCGTCCTGGTTCGCGGCCGACGGGCTGGTCGCGGTGCAGGTGCTGGACGGCACGGCGGTGGTCGCCACCGACTTCCGCATCGACCCGGCGGGCTGGATGCGCTTCGCCGTCTTCGCGTCCCCCGAGCTTGGAGCAGGGCGGCTCGGGCGCATCGTCCAGCGGCTGCTGGAACTGGAAACCTATCGCGCCATGTCGATGCTGGCGCTGCCGCGGGTGCGGGCGCTGAACGCGACGATGAATGCGCTGGAAACCCGTCTGACCGCGCTGGTCGAGCGGCTGGGCGACGACACCCGCCCGGCGGAAGCCGTGCTGCAGGAGCTGCTGACCCTGTCGCTCAAGCTCGAATCGGCGGCAACGCAGCACGGCTTCCGCTTCGGCGCGACACGGGCCTACGAGGCGATCGTCCATGACCGCATCGCGTCCTTGCGCGAGACGCGCTTTCAGGGCCGCCAGACGCTGAACGAATTCATGGTGCGCCGCTTTCTGCCCGCGATGCGGACGGTGCAATCGGCGGAACTGCGGCTGGACGCGATGGTGAACCGCGCCGCAAGGGCGGGCGAGCTGCTGCGGACCCGCGTCGATGTCCAGCGCAGCGGCCAGAACCAGGCGCTGCTGGAACGCATGGACCGCCGCGCCGACCTGCAACTGCGCCTGCAGCACACGGTCGAGGGGCTGTCCGTCGTCGCCATCAGCTACTACGCCGTTGGCCTTCTGGGCTATGCGGTCTATCCTTTCGCCGCATCCGCGGGGATCGAGCGCAGCATCGTCATCGCCGCGCTGACGCCGCTGGTGGTCCTTGCCGTCTGGCTGGGGATGCGGCGGGTCCGGGCGCGGCTGCACGATGCCGCGGGCGACCGTTCCGGCCATGGCGATCTTTGACACGGAGAAGATGATGAAGACCCTGCTTGCCCTTTCCGCGCTGCTGGCGCTGGCCGCCTGCGGCGTGCCGCTGGTTCCGTTCATCTGATGGCGAAGGACGCACGACGGCTGGCCATGCTCGGGCTTTCGCATTGCTCGACCTGCCAGAAGGCGCAGGCCGCGCTTGAGGAAGCCGGCTGGAGCGTGGACTTCCGCGATGTCAGGGACGCGCCGCTGTCGCAGGATGAGCGCGCGCGCCTGGTGTCGGATTTCGGCGACAAGCTCATCAACCGGGCAAGCCTGACCTGGCGCGGCATGTCCGAGGAAGAACGCGCCGAGGACCCCGTCGCGATGCTTGAGGCGCGGCCCTCGGTGATGAAGCGCCCCGCCATCGTCGCCGGGGACCAGCAGTTCCTGGGCTGGACAGCAAGCGTCAAGCGCGCACTCGGGGTGCCCGCGTGAATCAGACGATATAGCGGTCGCGGCGGTGGTTGATCGCGATGACGAGGTTCAGGACCGCCGCGCCCAGGGCCGACCACAGCACCCGGTCCAGCGGCAGAAGCATGAGCGCGACGGCGAACAGCACCGCGTCGAAGCCCATCTGCACCCAGCCCGCCTTGACCCCCAAGCGGTCCTGAAGGTCCAGCGCCACGGCCCCGATCCCGCCCAGGCTGGTGCGATGCCGGAACAGCGCCAGCAGCCCCGAGCCCGAGACGAAGCCCGCCAGCAGAGCTGCCGCGCCCGGATGCAGGCTGTCGAAGCTGATGAGCTTGGGCAGCAGCATCGAGGCCACCACCATCAGCAGCACCGCCGCGATGGTGCGGCGCAGGAATCCCAAGCCCATCCGCCGGTAGCCGAAGCCGTAGAAGGGCAGGCTCAGCACCAGATAGACCGGCCCGAACCCCCAGCCGGTCGCCTGCGAGATCAGCAGCGCAAGCCCCGCAAGCTGCCCGGTGATCAGCCCCGCGCTGCCCAGCAGCAACGCCCCGAAGGCAGCCATCACCGCGCCGAAAGCAATGCCTTGGGCATCCTCCAGCCGGCTGTGCGGATGAGGCTGGGGCAGTGCAGGGCTGTCCGGGGCAGTCGGCGTGGCGCTGTTCATGGCGCGGGGATGCCGAAGGCGGGCTGCCCTGTCCAGAGGGGCCGTGCGGGTCCCGATGACGCGTCTTGTCCGCAGGTCAGGCGCGAATCCGGCCTCCGGCATCGCGGGGGATGGAACTGCCACCGCGAGGTCCCGATGCGGTTTCCTGCAGCGCAGGCGGGGAAGGACGCCAGCTTTGCCCGAGGATCGCCAGGTGATCTGCATTCCATCGTCCCATGCAGCCCCGGCCAGAAGTTGGCAGCCTGCACAGGAACGGCGCTGACGGGTACTGCCCGCTTGACGACAAGGGAAAGACGATTGTTGCTCGACTGCTTCGATCGGATCAGAACTCCCTTTGGGCCAAGGGAACGCCTGCATGTTCCGCTGTGCAGAGCCTGAAGGCTTCGCCGCGCCGAAGATGTGGTGGGCAGCCTTGGCATGGCTCGCCTGGTTGACCCTAGGGAACAAGGCTGGTGACGATCAAGGGGCCACCCGAAAGGTCAGACAGACTTGCTCGGCGGACTTGTGACGTCGGCGACGAGCGATGAAGGCTCTGAAAGTAGCTGTCTTCGAGGAATTATTCCGCCTCGACTGACCATGCCGCAGGCGTTTGCGGCACCAGATACCGCCTTTTGCCGACAAAGGCGGCTCGTCGTGCCCTATCGTGTGGCGCTGGCGTGTCCTGCGTCCAGCCGGGCGATGCGGTCGGCCAAAAGGCGGAACAGCCCGTCACGGTCCAGATCGCGGATGAAGAGCGCGTTCGGCGCGCGGTCCGTCGCGCCCCACCAGTCGGCGACGGTCATGCCGCGGGTCCATTGGCCCCCGGTCTCGATCTCGACATTGATGCGACGCCCCGTGAAAAGGGTCGGGTCGATCAGCCAGGCGACGGCGCAGGGATCATGCAGCGGCGCGCCCTCGGCGCCGTATTTCTCGCGGTCGAAGCGTTCGTAGGACGAGGTCCAGCCGGCGACCGCAGCGCCGACAGGGCCGGCCGCGCGCACCGTCTCGATCCAGTCGCGGCTGGTCAGCGCCTTGTGCGTCGCATCAAGCGGCAGGACCACCAGATTGGCGCCCGAGGCAAAGACCTCGGCGGCGGCTAGGGGATCGACGTGGATGTTGAACTCGGCGGCGGGCGTCACGTTGCCGAAGGTGCCGCCGCCCATCAGGACGATGCGCCCGACCCGCCCGGAGACGTCGGGGGCGCGGCGGAACGCCTCGGCGATGTTGGTCAGCGGACCTATGGGCACAAGGGTCACGCTGTCCGCAGGCTCTCGCCGGATCGTCTCGACGATGAAATCGGCGGCATGGCCGGGGGCGACCGGCATCGTGGGCTCGGGCAATTCCACGCCGTCAAGGCCGGACTCGCCATGGACATGCTCGGCCGTGATCAGCCGGCCCTCCAGCGGTTCCTTGCAGCCGGCATGGACGGGCAGGTCGGGACGGCCGGCAAGCTCGCAGATCTGCAGGGCATTGCGCAGCGTCAGGGAGAGCGGAACGTTTCCGGCAACGACCGTGAGGCCCAGCACCTCAAGTTCGGGGGCGCCCAGCGCGAGCAGGATCGCCACGGCGTCATCCTGGCCCGGATCGGTGTCGATGATGATCTTCTGCGTCATGGCCTGCCCCTCATGTCACATCCCGGATTGCCCCATCTCGCCGGGGCAGGGAAGGGGCATGATCTCAGAAGACGCCGGGGCGCAGGACGAGCAGACCACCGGAACCACGCGGCTTGATGCCGTGGCCAAGGGCGGCAAGCCCTGTTGCCTGAAAACGCCGAGGCGCCATGAAGGGCGGACGGCTCAGGCTCCGACGGCCATCCGTTCGGCCCGGACCGATTCCTGCGGGTCGCGCAGGACATAGCCGCGGCCCCAGACCGTCTCGATGTGGTTCTCGCCGCCCAGAGCCTCGCTGAGCTTCTTGCGCAGCTTGCAGATGAAGACGTCGATGATCTTGAGTTCCGGCTCGTCCATGCCGCCGTAGAGATGGTTCAGGAACATCTCCTTCGTCAGCGTCGTGCCCTTGCGCAGGCTGAGCAGCTCGAGCATCTGATATTCCTTGCCCGTCAGGTTCACCGCGCGCCCGTCCACCTCGACCGAGCGGGCGTCGATGTTGACGACCATGCGCCCGGTGCGGATGATGGCCTGGCTGTGGCCCTTGGACCGGCGGATGATGGCCTGGATGCGGGCGACCAGCTCTTCCCGGTGGAAGGGCTTGGTCATGTAGTCGTCGGCGCCGAAGCCGAATCCGCGCAGCTTGATCTCGGTGTCGTCGGAACCCGTCAGGATCAGGATCGGCGTGTCCACGCGCGACAGGCGGATCTGGCGCAGGACCTCCATCCCGTTCATGTCGGGCAGGTCCAGGTCCAGCAGGATCAGATCGTAGTCATACAGCTTGGCAAGATCCACGCCTTCCTCGCCCATGTCGGTCAGGTAGACGTTGAAATTGGCGTGGCTGAGCATCAGTTCGATGCTGCGCGCGGTGGTCGGATCATCCTCGACCAGCAGGATCCGCATGACTTGGTCTCCCTCGTGTTCCGTGATGCCTCACGTTAGGGACCTAATAGTTAAGATCCGGTTAGCACGCCATCACGAATCAGCCTCAGGTTGCGCGCAGGCGGTTTTTCCGGATCGCCTTCACCTTCAGCGCCGCCGGCCCCAGGCGCGAGGAGGTGGTGATCCAGCCGTCCAGTTCCTCCTCGCTGAGGCCATAGCGGGCGATCGCCTCGTCGCGGGTCAGAAGCCCGTGGTCGATGGCCTGCACCACCGTCGCCTTGCGCCGGGCGACCCAGCGTTCCGTTCCCGATGGCAGGTCCGCAAGGGTCAGCACGCTGCCATCCCCCAGTGTCGCCGTCCTAGGCCGCAAAGATTTTCGGACGAACATGGCTTGCTTTCCCCGTGGTTGCCGTCTGTCCCTCTGTGCCATCAAGCCGTTAAGTCCCGGTGAATGCGAGCCGGTTGAAACAATCGGCATTTTTCGTATATTCGGGCATTCTGCCATTTCCCGTCTGAACGGACATTCCCGTGACAGTCCAAGATCCGCGCCGCACCGCGCCCGCCCTCAACAGCCTCGGCTTTGCCCGCACCCCCGCCGAAACGCGGGTCGTCGTCGCCATGTCCGGCGGCGTCGACAGTTCTGTCGTGGCCGCGCTGCTCAAGTCGGAAGGCTATGACGTGATCGGCGTCACCTTGCAGTTGTATGACCACGGCGCCGCGCTGAAGAAGAAGGGCGCCTGCTGCGCCGGCCAGGACATCCACGACGCCCGCCGCGTGGCCGAACGCATCGGCATCCCGCATTACGTGCTGGATTATGAAAACCGCTTCCGCGAGTCGGTGATCGAGGAATTCGCCGACGCCTATCTCGCGGGGGCCACCCCGGTCCCCTGCATCCGCTGCAACGAGCGGGTGAAGTTCCGCGACCTGCTGGAAACGGCGCGCGAGCTTGACGCCGACTGCATGGCGACGGGCCACTACATCCGCCGGCTGGAAGGTCCCGACGGGGCCGAACTGCACATGGCCGCGGACGGCAACCGCGACCAGAGCTACTTCCTGTTCTCGACCACCCGTGAGCAGTTGGAGTTCCTGCGCTTTCCGCTGGGCGGCCTTGTCAGCAAGGCGGAAACGCGGGCGCTTGCCGCGCGTTACGGGCTGGTCGTCGCCGACAAGCCGGACAGCCAGGACATCTGCTTCGTGCCGGAAGGCAACTATGCCGCGGTGATCGAGAAGCTGCGCCCCGGCGCCGCCGATCCGGGCGACATCGTGGACATGGACGGCAACATGCTGGGGCAGCATCGCGGCGTGATCCACTATACCATCGGCCAGCGCCGCGGCCTCGGCATCGGCGGCCTGGGCGATCCGCTGTATGTCGTCCGGCTGGACCCCGAGGCGCGCCATGTCGTCGTCGGGCCGCGTTCGGCGCTGGCGACCCGGACCGTGCCGGTGGCCGAGGTCAACTGGCTGGGCGCCGGCGCCTTCACCGATGTGGCGGAACGCGAGATCGCCGTCCGCATCCGCTCGACCCGGCCGCCCGCGCCGGCGATGCTGCGCCCGACCGGCCCGACCACGGCCGAGGTCGTTCTTGCCGAGGCCGAACAGGGCGTCAGCCCCGGACAGGCCTGCGTCTTCTACGAAGCCGGTTCGACCCGCGTGCTGGGCGGCGGCTGGATCACCAGAAGGGAATCACGCCGATGAGCGAACTGGCCGAAATCGGGATCAGGATGAACAACGGCCAAGAGGCCCGGCTGGCCGACTGGGCGGGCAAAGTCCTGCTGGTCGTCAATGTCGCCTCGAAATGCGGCCTGACCCCTCAGTATGAGGGGCTTGAGGCCCTGCATCGCGCGAAGAAGGACCAAGGGCTGGTCATCCTCGGCGTGCCTGCCAACGACTTCAAGCAGCAGGAACCGGGCACGGACGCCGAGATCCTCGACTTCTGCCAGAGCCGTTTTGACGTGAGCTTTCCGCTGGCTGCCAAGGCCTCGGTCGCAGGCGCGGACAAGCACGCCCTTTACGCCCGCCTGATCGCCGAGGCGCCGCAGGCCGAGGGCGACGGGCCGTGGCGCACTCGGCTGGAAGGCTTCGGGATTCCCGTGAACCCCGCCCCCGAGGTGCAGTGGAACTTCGAGAAGTTCCTGGTCGGCCGCGACGGAAAGGTAATCGGGCGCTTCGCCCCGGACGTGGCGGCGGACGATCCGCGGCTGGTCGCGGCCATCGACCGCGCCCTGGCCGAGCCCGCCTGAGGGGGTCAGGCGACCGCGGCGGCGGCGCTGTCGCGGATGCGCTGGACCATGGCGCGCAGCCCGTTCGACCGCTGGGCCGACAGATGCGCGTCAAGGCCCAGCCGGCCAAGCTCGGCCGGGGCATCGACTTTCTCGACCGCATCCACCGGCAGGCCGGAATACAGCGCGTGCAGCACGGCGATCAGCCCGCGCACGATCAGCGCGTCGCTGTCGCCCTGGAAGTCGAAGCGGCCATCCTGAATACGCGGCATGATCCAGACCTGGCTCGCGCAGCCCTCGACCTTGGTGGCGGGAACCTGCAGTGCCGGGTCCATCGGCGGCATGGCGCGGCCAAGCTCGATCACATGGCGGTAGCGGTCTTCCCAACTGTCGAGGAAGTCGAAGGTGTCGGCGATGTCTTCAAAGGCGGGCGTGGCCATGCTGGCTTCCTGCGTCTGCTGCGGGCGCGTGATATAATGCCTCGGGTGGCCAAGGTCAAAGCGCCCCTTCCGGGTCCGCCGCCGATGTCCTATCACCGGCAGGATGCAAGAAGGGGAAGCCTGCCGATGAACCGCGCAATCTGGCCGATGGCCGCCTGCCTGATGCTCGCCGGTTGCGGCGACAGCAGCCTGAACCCCATGCGCTGGTTCGGAGGAGAGCGCGCCCCCCGCGCGCCGCAGACGCTTGTGCCCGAGGACGGCTATGACATCCGCGACGACGCGCGCCTGCCGGTGGCGCAGGTGCTGTCGGCGCGGTGGGAGCAGACGCTGGAAGGCCGCCTTCTGGTCGTCACGGCGATGCCGCCGACCAAGGGCTGGTGGAATGTCGAGCTTGTGACGGCCACGCCCCGGCCCGGCGACAGGGTGCTGCCCGATCCCGACGGCGTGCTGCGGCTGCGGCTGGTCGGCGCGCCGCCGCCTGCCGAGGCCCCTGCCGCCCGGATGCCCGCGCAGCCCGGCGCCGACACCCTGACGGTGGCCCTGCCGCTCGGCTCCTCGGTGCTGGCGCGGACTGAATCCGTCCTCGTGACGGGTGCGGCCAACGCGATCTCGCTGGGGGTCTGAGGCGTTTGCGCCTCAGCGCATCTGGCGCAGATAGGTCCAGGTCGGCACCAGCGCGCCCCGCGCCACCGACCAGCTTTCCGCATCGCCGAGATAGGCGAAGCCCGCGTTCGTCAGCACCTTGGCCGAACCGGGATTGTCCTGGAACGCTTCGGCGAACAGCGTGCGCGAGCGATGCGGGTTCGCCGCCACCAGCGCCTGCACGGCCTCGGTCGCGACGCCCGTGTTCCAGAAGCCCGAGCCGATCCAGAAACCGAGCTCGGACCGGTCAGGCTCGATCCGCGTCAGTGAGACAACGCCCAGAAGCTCGCCCAGCCCCGAATCGGCCGCATCGATGGCCCAGACATCCTCGGTCCGGTTGGCGGCCATGGCGCGGGCGACATATTGCTCGGACGCGCCGGGCGGCAGGGGATGGGGAATGGCCCGAGTCCCCTCGGCCACGCGGCGGTCTGCGGTGTAATGCTGGATCAGCCCCGCATCCGAGGTACGGAGCGGGCGCAGCAGGAACCGGCCGGCCGGGATCGCTGCCTGGGCGTCCGGCTGCGCAAGATCCGGCGCCGTCGCGCCATGAGGCCGGCTGCCGGTCAAGAGTTCGGGTTGATCCATCGCTGCTCCCCCAGTGTGTCGCCGGCTGGGCGGCGAACCTGAAATGCGAACGGGGACCGGCCGCGCCGATCCCCGTTGCAATGTGCTTGCGCCGATCGGCTTACTCGGCCGCGGTGGCCGCGGGTTCGATCGAGATGAAGGTTCGGCCCTTCAGGCCCTTGCGGAAACTCACGGTGCCTTCGGTCAGGGCGAACAGCGTGTGGTCGCGGCCCATCCCGACGTTCTGGCCCGGCCACCATTGGGTGCCGCGCTGACGCACGATGATGTTGCCGGCGACGACCGACTGGCCGCCGAACAGCTTGACGCCAAGGCGGCGACCGGCGGAATCGCGGCCGTTCCGGGACGAGCCGCCTGCTTTCTTGTGTGCCATGGATCAGTTCTCCTCAGCGGTGGTGGCGGGCTCGGCCGATTTCTCGGCGGCTTCGCCGCTGGCGACGCGGCGGGCCATCTCGGCCTGCTCGGTCTTGTTCAGGGCATAGCGGTCGTCGCCTTCAACGCGGTTGCGGCCCGCCGCACGCGCGCCCACGGCCGCCTTGACGTCCGACGAGTCCGCGCCGGTTTCCAGCAGTTCGGTCACGCGCAGCAGCGTCAGTTGCTGGCGGTGCCCACGGGTGCGCTGCGAGGAATGCTTGCGGCGGCGCTTGTGGAAGGTGATGACCTTGTCGGCCTTGATGGTGTCGATGACCTCGGCCACCACACCGGCGCCGCTGACCAGGGGCGCGCCGATGGTCGAGCCGATCATCAGGATCTCGTTGAACTGTACCTTTTCGCCGGCTTCGGCGGCCAGTTTCTCGACGCGCAGCACGTCACCGGGTTGCACCCGGTACTGCTTGCCGCCCGTCTTCAGGACTGCGAACATCGTCTCGTCTCTTTCGTCTGCCGCGCCCTGTGGCCCCGGTTTCCCGGCGTTCGTCGGGCCTTGCAGGCCCCTGCCTTCGGACAGCGCACCCTTGCGGGGTGGTGTTAAAATGAACAGCCGGCCAAGGGCGCAAGCCCGGCCGGTCGCGGGTATATGGCGCATTTGCGCGTCCGAGTCAACGCGGATGCCGCGCGGGCTTCATCTTCTTCGCGCAAATATCGCGGGATCGTCGTATGCGACGATAGAGGAGCGAAGCCCCCGGTTGCGGCGCCTCAGCCCTCGACGCGCTCGGCCAGGGCGAGCCATTCCTCTTCAGCCTCCGCCAAGGCCGCCTGCCGCTCGGCCAGTCCTTCCGAGGCCTTGGCGAACTTGGCGGGCGCGGTCTGGAACAGGTCCGGCTGCGCAAGGAACTCGGTCAGCTTCGCGATCTCGGCTTCAAGCCGCTCCATAACCGCCGGCAAGGCTTCCAGCCGATGCTTCTCGGTGAAGCTGAGGCCGTTCCTGCGCGGTGCCTCGGCCCTGACCGGCTCGGCCTTCGCGGACCGGGCAGGAGCTGCCACGGCCTCGGGCGCATACTCGCCGCGCTGGGCGCGGTAGTCGCTCCAGCCGCCCGCATAGATCACGGCGCGGCCGTCGCCTTCCATGGCCACGGTCGTATCTGCCACGCGGTCGATGAAGTCGCGGTCGTGGCTGACCAGCAGCACCGTGCCGTCGTATTCGCCCAGGATGTCCTGCAGCAGATCCAGCGTCTCGATGTCCAGATCGTTCGTCGGCTCGTCCAGCACCAGCAGGTTCGAGGGTCGCGCCATGATCCGCGCCAGCAGCAGCCTCGCCTTTTCTCCGCCTGACAGGCTGCCGACCGGAGCGCGCGCCTGCGCGTCGTCGAACAGGAAATCCTTGAGATACCCCACGACATGCTTCGGCTGCCCGCGCACCATCACCTGATCGGAGCGCCCCGAAACCCGCATCGCGGGATCATTGGTCAGCGCCTCCCACAGCGACACGTTGTCGTCGATGGAGGAACGGGCCTGATCGAAGACGGCGATCTCAAGGTTGGTGCCATGCGTCACCGCGCCGGTGTCTGGCGCAATCTCTCCCGTCAGCATCTTGATCAGCGTCGTCTTCCCCGCGCCGTTCGGCCCCACGAAGGCCACCCGATCCCCCCGCATCACCCGCAGGTCAAATGGGTGCAGGATCACCCGCTCGCCGAATGCCTTGGAGATCCCCTTGGCCTCGATCACCCGCTTGCCCGACTGGGTCCCCGATTCCAGCGCCATCGCCGCCGTGCCCTGCCGCCGGATCTGCGCCGCGCGTTCCGCCCGCATCGCCTGCAGCGCCCGTACCCGGCCCATGTTGCGCTTGCGCCGGGCGCTGATCCCTTCGACGGCCCAGCGCGCCTCGGCCTTGATCTTGCGGTCGAGCTTGTGGCGCGCGTCGTCCTCGGCGGCCCAGGTTTCCTCGCGCCATTCCTCGAAAGCCTCGAAGCCCTTTTCCTGCCGCCGCACCTCGCCCCGGTCGATCCACAGGGTCGCGCGGGTCAGCCGCCGCAGAAAGGCGCGGTCGTGAGAGATCAGCACAAAGGCCGCGCGGGTCTCGGACAATTGCTGTTCCAGCCAGCCGATCGCCTCGATGTCCAGGTGGTTGGTCGGCTCGTCCAGCAGCATGAGTTCCGGCGCCTCGGCCAGCAGCCGCGCCAGTGCCGCCCGCCGGCGCTCGCCGCCGCTCGCGGTGGCGACGGGGCGGTGGGGGTCGAACTTCAGCCCCTCGGCGGCCATCTCGACGCGGTATTCCTCGCCCGGCCCCAGCCCTGCCGCGGCGAATTCGCCCAGCGTGGCAAAGGCGGACAGGTCCGGGTCCTGCTCCATGTAGCCGACGGTCGTGCCGGTTGGGACAATGACCTCCCCCCCGTCGGGTTCGACCATCCCGGCCATGACCTTCATCAGCGTGGACTTGCCCGAGCCGTTGCGCCCGACCAGCGCCACGCGGTCGCCGGGCTGGACCGTCAGGGACAAGCCCTCGAAGACGGGGTTGCCGCCGAAGGTCAGGGAAATGTCGGTGAGTTGCAGAAGAGGTGCGCGGGCCATGGTGGGCGACTATCCGCGGGCCGTCAGCCCGTCAACCAAGCACCCTCAGCAGCCGCGCGGCCATCCCGTGCAACTCGTCGCGGTAGCCTGTGCGTCCCGAGGGCTGGTCAGGGTCCGAGGTCATCGCGATCGCCACCGCAGCCTGTCCGCGCTGGGTGGGCGCCACATAGATCATCTGCCCGCCGTAGCCCCAGCCATAGTTGACCGGCCGCCCGGCCATCCGCGCCAAAAACCAGCCATAGCCATAGCCCGAGCCGGTGAACATCGACTGCGTCCGGGGCCTCCAGCTTTCCGCGATCCAAGCCGCCGGGATCACCCCCGCGCCGCCGCCCGCGAAACCCGCGCCAAAGGCCAGCAGCGAGCGCGTGCTCATCGCCATCTGGTTGCCGCCAAGATGGATGCCCTGCGGATCACGCTCCCAATCGGCGATCCGGAAGCCCGGCAGGTCCAGCCATTCGCGCGCCAAGGCCAGCGTCGGGCGCCCCGAGGCCCGCGCCAGCATGGCCGAGACGAGATGGCTCGACGCGGTGGAATAAAGCATCCGCCCGCCTGGGTCCGCCACGAAGGGTGCCGCCAACGCCGCCCGGACCCAGTTCCGGCTGCTGACCCAGGCGCCGTAGTTCCGGCCCGACTGCCGTTCCAGCCCGGCCTGCATGGACAGAAGGTTGCCAAGCGTCACGCGGAACAGCCTCGGGTCCGGCTTCGCGGGAAACTGGTCGCGCAACACCTCTGCGACGGGTTGATCGGCACCTGTCAGCACGCTGCGTTCGATGGCGATCCCTGCCAGCGCCGAGACGACGGACTTGGACGCCGACTTGATGTTGGTCGGCCGATCCGGCGTGAAGCCGTGATATCCTCGCGCCGCCACCTCGCGGCCACCCTGCCAGATGGCGATGGCGCGCAACTGGTCATGCACCTCGGCGGCGTCGAGGACCGCGTCAAGGCTGTCCAGCTGCGCCCGGCCCAGCGAGGGCAGCGCAAGGGCAGGGACGGCAAGGCCGAGGGCGAGCAGGCTGCGACGGGATAATGTCATGCAGGCGATGTCGGGTGCGGCCGGCCGCTGCGCAAGTTTTACGCAGTTCACGATGAATGGAGGACAGGCCTGCGGGGTGCCCTTCTGGACAAGCGCCGCCGCCTCTCGCTAAATCCGGCAGGCGTCCCCGCGCTTGGGGACCCATTTGAGGCGGAAGTCATGGCAGGGCTGGACAGCACGGCGGATCACTTGCAGGACCCCGCCGCCGAGATCGGGGCGCTGCGGGCACGGGTGGCCGAGGCCGACCTCGCCTATCACCGCGACGATGCGCCGATCATCCCGGACGCCGACTACGATGCGCTCAAGCGCCGCCTCGCCGCGCTGGAAGCCGAACACCCCGAGCTTGCCGCCCCCGACAGCCCCACGCAGAGCGTGGGCGCAGCCCCGTCCGAGCGCTTCGCCAAGGTCCGCCACGCGCAGCGGATGATGTCGCTGGGAAACGCCTTCTCGCGCGACGAGGTGGCCGAGTTCGCGGCCCGCGTCCGCAGCTTCCTGAACCTGCCCGCCGATGCCCCCGTGCCGATGACGGCCGAGCCCAAGATCGACGGCCTGTCCCTGTCCCTGCGCTATGAAGGCGGGCAACTGGTGCAGGCCGCGACTCGTGGCGACGGCACCGTGGGCGAGAACGTCACCGCCAACGCCCGCACCATCGCCGACATCCCCCAGACCCTGGCAGGCGCCCCCGAGGTGCTGGAGGTGCGCGGCGAGGTGTACATGACCCACGCGGACTTCGCACGCCTGAACGAAAGCGGTGCTGACCGCACCTTCGCCAACCCCCGGAACGCGGCGGCGGGCTCGCTGCGCCAGCTTGACCCTTCGATCACGGCCCGCCGCCCATTGCGCTTCTTTGCCTATGGCTGGGGCGAGGTCAGCGCGGCTCTGGCCACCACGCAATCCGGCGCGATCAGGCGGCTGGAGGAACTGGGCTTTCGGACCACGGACCCGCGCCTGTGCCACGGCGTTGATGACCTGCTGGCGGTCTGGTCCGATCTGGAACAGCGCCGGGCCACGCTGGGCTTCGACATCGACGGCGTGGTCTACAAGGTCGATGACCTTTCCCTGCAGGACCGTCTCGGCTTCCGCGCCACTACGCCGCGCTGGGCGCTTGCCCACAAGTTCCCGGCCGAACTCGCCTGGACCTGCCTCGACCGCATCGAGATCCAGGTCGGCCGCACCGGCGCGCTGTCGCCTGTCGCCCGCCTCACGCCGGTGACGGTCGGCGGCGTCGTCGTTTCGAATGCCACTTTGCACAACGAGGACTACATCGCCGGGCACGACTCGCGCGGCCAGCCCATCCGCGAGGGCCGCGACATCCGCGAAGGCGACTGGGTGCAGGTCTATCGCGCAGGCGACGTGATCCCCAAGATCGCCGACGTGGACCTGTCCCGCCGCATCAACCCGGAACCCTACGCCTTCCCCACGACCTGCCCCGAATGCGGCAGCGAGGCGATCCGCGAGCCGGGCGACTCTGTTCGCCGCTGCTCTGGTGGCCTCGGATGCCCCGCGCAGGCCATAGAACGCCTGCGCCACTTCGTGTCCCGCGCCGCCTTCGACATCGAGGGCTTGGGTGCCAAGCAGGTCGAGGCATTCTTCGCCGACCCGACCCTGCCCATCCGCGAGCCCGCCGACATCTTCACCCTTGCCGCCCGCGACGCGAAAGGGCTGGCGCGCCTGAAGAACCGCGAAGGCTGGGGCGAGCGTTCCGCCGAAAACCTGTTCCGCGCCATCGAGGAGCGCCGGACGATCCCGCTGGCCCGCCTGATCTACGCCTTGGGCATCCGCCACGTGGGCGAGGTCGCCGCCGCCACGCTCGCCCGCCACTATGGCACGTGGGAGGCGCTGGTCGCAGCCCTCGACGCCGCCGCCCCCGCCGCCGCCCGCCACCGCGCGGCGGATGAGTCGGTGGCCGCCGAACGCGCCGCCGCCGCAGTCCAAGGCCGCCGCGCCGCCGTGTCCGCCGTACGCGCCACCGTCTGGGCCGCCGACCCGCCCGTGCCGCCCGACTCCCGCGCTGCCTGGGACGACCTGACCGGCATCGAGGGCATCGGCTCGGTCTTGGCAGAGTCCCTGACCGCAGGCTTTGCCCAGCCCGCTGAGCGCGCCGTGATCGACCGGCTGGTGGCCCATCTGACGGTTGAACCCGCTGCTCCGGTGGCAAAACCCGATAGCGCCATCGCCGGCCTGACGGTGGTCTTCACCGGCTCGCTGGAGAAGATGACCCGCGCCGAGGCCAAGGCGCGGGCCGAGGCGCTGGGCGCCAAGGTCGCAGGCTCGGTCTCCTCGCGCACCGACCTGCTGGTGGCCGGGCCGGGCGCGGGGTCAAAGGCTGCAAAGGCCGCCGAATTCGGTATCCGCGTGATCGACGAGGACCAATGGCTGGCGATGGCTCGCGGGTGACGGGGGCCGGTTCGCCCGGTGGCCCTGCATCGGGGGGCGGGCGGGCGGTTGGACCTGCGCGGCGGACCGGGCCGGACCGGGACGACCCGGCCTTTCACGAGAAGGCCCGGACGTCCTTCCGGTCCGAAGAAGAACCAAACTCCCCAAGACCCGCGGGCAGGCCTGCAGAGGATCGTGACCTCGCCTGCACGGATGCGGGGACCCGGGCATCCGCCCGGCCCGAGGAAGGCCAAGCCTTGGCAAGACCCGCCAAGGGCAGGGCGCAGCATTCAGAAGACAACGGCGCTTCGGCGCATCCCGCCGCTGCGGAAAGGCAGGGCGGTCTTTTCGCCACGCAACAGCGGGAAGCGCCCTCTGCACGAAAGGACGGGCCGGACATGGCAAGCGCGTCCGAGCCTTCCGAACCCGCCGTGCCGCGTCCCTCGGCACCAAAGGGCCGTCCACCCGTCCTGTTCCCCCTGTTTGCTGGCGTGGAAACCCTGCCCGGCGTCGGCCCCAAGGCGGCCGAGGCCTTTGCCGCGCTGAACGTCACCCGACCGCGCGACCTGCTGTTCCACCTGCCCGTCGCGGGAATCGCGCGCCGCACGGTCGCACGTCTGGCAGACCTGCGCCCGCCCGAGATCGCCACCGTCACTGTTCGTGTCCTCCGCCACCACCAGCCCGCAAGCCGGGGCCGCCCGTGGCGGGTGATCTGCGCGGACGACTCGGGCGACCTCGCGCTGGTCTTCTTCCACGCCCGCGCGCCCTGGATCGAATCGCAGCTTCCCATCGGTGCCACGCGCGTCGTCTCGGGCAAGGTCGAACTGTTCGACGGCCTCGCCCAGATGGTCCATCCCGACCACATTCTGCCGCCCTCGGATCCGCCGCCGTCCGGCTTCGAGCCGGTCTACCCGCTGGCGGGCGCCCTGACCCAGCGGGTGGTCGCCCGCGCCGCCGCCGCCGCGATCGACCGCTCCCCGTCGCTGCCGGACTGGATCGAGCCCTCGGTCCTGGCTCAGCGCAGCTGGCCCGACTGGCTTTCCGCCATCAAGGCTGCGCATGACCCCAGGGGCATGGACGACCTGTCGCTGCTGTCCCCCGCGCGCGAGCGGCTGGCCTATGACGAGCTGCTGGCCCACCAGATGACCCTTGCGCTGGTCCGCCGCGACCGCCGGCGCACGGCAGGCCGGATCACCAAAGGCGACGGACGGCTGCAGGACCGGGTGCTGAATGCGCTGCCTTGGCCCCCCACGGCTGCGCAGACCCGCGCCGTGGCCGAGATCACCGCCGACATGGCCAGCCCCCAGCGCATGAACCGGCTGCTGCAGGGCGACGTGGGGTCGGGCAAGACGCTGGTCGCTGCGCTGGCCTTGCTGGCGGCGGTCGAAGCGGGCGGGCAGGGCGTGCTGATGGCGCCGACGGAAATCCTCGCCCGCCAGCATCTTCCCGCGCTGATGCCGCTGGCCGAGGCTGCCGGCGTCCGCATCGCCCTGCTGACCGGGCGCGACAAGGGCGAGGCGCGCGAAACCCTGCTGTCGGACCTTGCGGCGGGCCGCATCGCTGCGCTGGTCGGTACCCACGCCGTCTTCCAGCCCGGCGTCACCTTCCACGACCTGCGGCTGGCCGTCATCGACGAACAGCACCGCTTCGGGGTGGCGCAGCGGCTGGAACTCGCGGCCAAGGGCCAGCGCCCCGATATGCTGGTGATGACGGCGACCCCCATTCCGCGCAGTCTCGCGCTGGCGCAATACGGCGACATGGACCTGTCGGTGCTGGACGAAAAGCCACCGGGCCGGAAGCCGGTGGTCACGACCGCGCTGCCCGACTCGCGCATCGAGGAGGTGGCGGCCCGGCTTCAGGCCGCCATGGCGCGGGGTGCGCGGGCCTATTGGGTCTGCCCGCTGGTCGAGGAAAGCGAACTCGTGGATCTGACCGCCGCCGAGGACCGCTTCCAGATGCTGCGGGCGCGATTTGGCGACCTCGTCCGGCTGGTCCACGGCCAGATGCCGCCCGAGGCGCGCGACGCGGCCATGGCCGACTTCGCCGTGGGCCGTGCGCAGCTTCTGGTCGCCACGACGGTGATCGAGGTCGGCGTCAACGTCCCCGAAGCGACCATCATGGTGATCGAGCGCGCCGAAAGTTTCGGCCTTGCGCAGTTGCACCAGTTGCGCGGCCGGGTGGGCAGGGGCGAAGGCGCCTCGAGCTGCCTTCTGCTCTACCACGAGCCGCTGTCCGAATCCGCCCGCCGCCGCCTGCAGATCCTGCGCGAAACCGAGGACGGCTTCCGCATCGCCGAGGAGGATCTGGCCATGCGCGGCGCCGGCGACGTGATCGGGACGGCTCAGTCCGGGCTGCCGCGTTTCCGCGTGGCCGACCTTGAACGGCAAGCCGAGCTGCTGGCGACGGCCAGGCAGGACGCGCGCCTGCTGCTGGATCAGGACCCCGATCTTTCGGGCGGGAGGGGACGAGCGGTTCGGACGCTGCTGTGGCTGATGGAACAGGATCGCGCCATCGGCCTGATGGCGGCCGGCTGAGTCAAAGCCCGCATGGGCCATCATCAGCCTGCCATTGATCCCTTTTCCTGTTCTGCAAGGCTGCAGAAACCTGCTTGAACGGGATTCCTGCCCGAACTCAATGACATGCAGGCCGGAGCTGTGCGACCGCTTCACAGGCCCATGGTTCAGCTACAGGCGCTGACAATGATTGCGCCACCTATCTGCGCTGCGGGGTCTGGAAACCTCGCGAAAGCGGATGCGGAACACTGATCGCCGTTGCTGGCGGTCAATGGCAGGCAGGCTGCGAATCGCAATCAATGCGCTGCGCTGTGCCGTCGAGCCGCAAGGATGACACCCGATCTTCCGTCATTGCTCGGGAACGGCCTGCCTGCTGTTGTCGGTGGCCAAGGCGCTTGAGGAAATCACCCTGCAAATCAATGGGAAGGTTGTCGTCAGAACCGGGGACCGCAGCCCCTGGAACACGCCGCCACGATAGCTTCCGTCCGCATGTTCGCTAAAAGTTCTTTACAGATGGTCGCAGGGATGAGAACAAAGCGTTAACATTGATGGAGCGCCGAGATGAAACCATCCTTTGAAATCGAAGTTCTGGGCGACATGCTCTGTGTTGCTTCGATTGCGATTGCCACGATTGCGATGCTGTGGCTTCCAGCCCTTGTCTGATGCCTCGGACCGGAAGCGCAGGAAGGCGCTTCCGTCTGCTCGCACTTGGCTGACGGAAGCAGATCAGTGAGTTCTGCACCCAGCCTGTGCGGTCCGGCAGCCATATCAGCGCACGACTGTGCAGAGAGAACCAAGGGCTACCTGCAGCCATCATCGCAGCAGGCGATAGCTGGACATGGTGAGGCACCCCCGCGTTCATGCGCTTGATCCAGGCGCAGCCAAGGTGTGCCAAGCAGTAAAAGGGATTGTGGCGGTGCTGATTGCAGCCGCCTTCACCTGGCACCGGGTATGCGCTGGCCCATGCCAGTCAGGTTCACCCATGACAGAGCAGGCAATACAGAACCGTCCCGCTGCGCCTGATCCTGACTGCAGGATCGTTCAGTAGCTGCGGATCAGCCCGACAAGCCGGCCCTGGATGCGGACCTTGTCCTCGGGCAGCACGCGGGTCTCGTAAGCCGCGTTGGCCGCTTCCAGCGCGATCATCCCGCCGCGGCGGCGGTAACGCTTCAGCGTGGCCTCGGCGCCCTCGACAAGCGCCACGACGATGTCGCCATTGTCGGCCGTGTCCTGTTCGCGGATCACCACCACGTCGCCATCGTTTATCCCCGCCTCGATCATCGAATCGCCCCGCACTTCCAGCGCGTAGTGGTGTTCGCGGCCCGTCAGCATGGTCCCGGGCACCGCGATGTGATGCGACACCTCGGAGATCGCCTCGATCGGCACCCCTGCGGCGATGCGCCCCATGACCGGCAGTTCCACCGCCGGGCTGTCCACAACCGGCATCGCCCCGCGCGGACGCGGCGGACGGTCGTTCGAGATGACGCGGGGCTTGAACCCGGCTGCCTCTGCCTCGCCCCGCATCAGCGCTTCAGGAAGGCGGACGATTTCCAGCGCGCGGGCGCGGTGGGGCAGGCGACGGATGAAGCCGCGTTCCTCAAGGGCAGTCACGAGCCGGTGGATTCCCGATTTCGAGCGCAGGTCAAGCGCCAGCTTCATTTCATCAAATGAGGGAGGAACGCCATCGCGAGCCATGCGGGACTGGATGAATTCCAGCAACTGGATCTGCTTCTTGGTCAGCACGGCGTGTTTGTCCCCCAGCCTGACGAGTGCGTTCGGCTTATGTTCTAGGATCGACCTCGTCTCGCGTCAATGAATAACCCGATTCGCCTAAACAAAAGGTTAACAAGTCAGGGGGATGTAGCGAATCCGTTCCCCTGCCGTCCGGGCCGGATCATCCGCCGGCCGGACCAGCAGCGCCTGTGCCCCGGCCATCAGCGTCAGGCGAGCCGAGTCCTGATCCTCGAAGGGCGTGACCACGTTGCCATGCTCGTCCTCGCTCAGCGTCGCGCGCAGGTAATGCTGGCGGTTGCCTTCCGGCGGCAGGTCACGGCCGAGGATGCCGTGACGAAGCCTCGGTCCCGCGTCGCTTTCGCCCTGCATCCGCCGCAGAAGGGGCTGCATGAACAAGATCGCCGTCACGATGGCCGAGACCGGGTTGCCGGGCAGGCCCAGCATCGCAGTCTCCCCCAGCCGCCCGGCCATCAGCGGCTTGCCGGGGCGCATGGCGATGCGGTGAAAGGCGCGCTGCATCCCCAAGCCTTCGGCCACGCGGCCGATCAGGTCGTGGTCGCCGACCGAGGCCCCGCCGATGGTCACGATCAGGCTTGCGCCCCTTGCTTCGCCGAAGGCTTGGCGCAGGCTGTCCTCGGTGTCGCGGGCAAGCGGCAGGATCAGCGCCTCGGCCCCGGCCATGCGGGCAAGCGCCGCCACCGCGATGTCGTTCGAGCTGATGATCTGGCCGGGGCCGGGAACCTCGCCCGGACGCACCAGTTCGTCCCCTCCGGCCAGCACGGCCACCTGCGGCTGCCGGGCGACGGTCACGCGCGGCACATTCATCGCGGCCAGCAGCGCGAGGTCGGCGGGCGAAAGGCGGCGGCCTGCGGGCAGACGGTCGCCCTCGGCGAAGTCATTGCCGCGAAGGCGGATATGGGTGCGGGCGGATTGGCCGGTCATCGTGATCCGGTCGCCGTCACGGGCGATGTCTTCCTGCATCACCACGCGGTCAGCGCCGACGGGCACGGGGGCGCCGGTGAAGATGCGGACGGCCTCGCCTGCCGCCAGCGTTCCGGCCCAAGACCTGCCGGCGGCGGCCTCTCCCACAACGCGCAGCGGCCCCGGCAGGTCGGCGTCGCGCATCGCGTAGCCATCCATGGCCGCCGAGTCGAAGGGCGGCTGGGTCATGGTCGAGACGGCGTCGCGCAGCAGCACCCGGCCCAGCGCATCCTGGATGTCCACGTCCTCGGCGCCGGGCGGCTGCGCGAGGTCCAGCACCATCGCCAACGCCTGATCGACGGTCAGCAGCCCGCTCATGGCGCGGCCTCAAACGTGCCGGACTTGCCGCCGGTCTTTTTCAGCAGACGGACGCCCTCGATCCGCATGTCCTTCTGCGCGGCCTTGAGCATGTCATAGACGGTCAGCGCGGCGACGGTGGCGGCGGTCAGCGCCTCCATCTCGACCCCGGTGCGGCCTGTGGTGCGTGCGGTCGCGGTGATGCGGATGCCGGGAAGCGCAGGGTCGGGGATCAGGTCCAGCGCCACCTTGTCCAAGGGCAGCGGATGGCAGAGCGGGATGAGGTCGGCCGTGCGCTTGGCGCCCATGATCCCGGCGAGCCGCGCCACGCCCAGTACGTCGCCCTTGGCTGCGCCGCCCTGGGCAAGCGCGAGCGTTTCAGGTGACATGACCACGGCGGCCTCGGCCACGGCTTCGCGGGCGGTTGGCTCCTTGCTGGAAACGTCCACCATATGCGCCTGACCGCTGGCGTCGAAATGGGTGAGGGTCATGCGACCTCCAGGATGGCGCGGGTGGCGGCGGCGACGTCATCCTGCCGCATCAGGCTTTCGCCGATGAGGAAGCGGCGGACGCCGCCTTCCATCATCCGCGACAGGTCGCCCGCCGTGAAGAGGCCGCTTTCGCAGACCACGTCCCGCTCGCCCGCGATACGTGGGGCAAGCCGCAGGGTCGTCTGAATATCGACCTCGAAGGTCTTGAGATTGCGGTTGTTGATCCCCAGCAGCGGCGAGGACAGCCGCATCGCGCGGTCGAGTTCCCATTCGTCATGGACCTCGATCAGCGCGTCCATGCCCCAGTGGGTCGCGGCATCCTCAAGCTCTGCGGCGAGCGCGTCGTCCACGGATGCCATGATGATCAGGACGCAGTCGGCGCCCCAGGCGCGGGCCTCGGCCACCTGATAGGGGTCGTGCAGGAAATCCTTGCGAAGCACCGGCAGCTCGCAGGCTTCGCGGGCAGCGATCAGGAACTCGGGCGCACCGTGGAACGAGGGGCCGTCGGTCAGGACCGAAAGGCAGGCCGCGCCGCCTTCCTGATAGGCCTCGGCCAGACGTGGCGGGTCGAAGTCGGGACGGATCAGACCCTTGGAGGGGCTGGCCTTCTTGATCTCGGCGATCAGGGCCGGTCCGGCCGCGGCCTTGTCGGCCAGCGCGCGGGCAAAGCCGCGCACGGGCGGCGCGGCGCGGGCGTCGGCCTCGACCAGGGACAGCGACCGCGCGGCCTTGGCGGCGGCGATTTCCTGAAGCTTGTAGCTCTTGATGCGTTCGAGAATATCCATGGCCGCAGTTAGCCCCGAGCGGGTGCCGGAAGCAACCGCGCGTCAGGCGGCTGCCACCCAGTCGATGGGGCGCAGGTCATGTTCGGTCAGCCAGTCGTTCACCCGGCTGAAAGGGCGCGAGCCGAAGAAGCCCCGCTTCGCCGATAGCGGCGAGGGGTGGGCGCTTTGCACCACGAGGTCCTGCGAGCGCGGCAGGCCCTCGGCCACCCGCTGCGCATGGGCGCCCCAGAGGATGAAGGCCAGCGGGCCGTGCCGCTGCGCCTCGGCAATCGCCTCGCGGGCTAGCCGTTCCCAGCCCCAGCGGGCATGAGCGCCGGCTTTTCCGGGCTCGACCGACAGTGCGGTGTTGAGCAGCAACACGCCCTGTCGTGCCCAGGGGGTGAGGTCGCCCGAGACGGGGCGGGCGCCCGTCTCTGCCTCGAGTTCCTTGAAGATATTGGCGAGCGAGCGCGGCAGCGGCACGCCCCTGTTCACCGAAAAGGCGAGGCCATTGGCATGGCCGGGCGTGGGGTAGGGGTCCTGTCCCAGCAGCACCACCCTGACATCCTGCGGAGCGACCGCCTGAAGCGCGGCGAAGACGCGCTCGGGGCCGGGCAGCCAGTCGTGGTCCCGCAGACGGTCGCGGATGGCGGGCCAGGCTTCGGTGAAGAAGGGCAGATGCGCCCAGGCTGGCGGCGGCAGCGGCTGGGTCACGGCCGGAGCCTCCGGCGGGGATATTTTGGGCCGAAAGACGTCACGGGAGTCCCTCAGGCTTCCGGTGCGCCGGTTATCGCGGCGAGGCGGGCGAGGCGTTCACGGGCCTTGCCCGAGTCGATGGACTCGCGGGCGATCTCGGCTCCTTCGCACAGGGTCGCGGCGCGGCCCGCCACGACCAGCCCACCCGCCGCATTCAGCAGCACGGCATCGCGATAGGCGCCCGGCGCGCCGTCCAGCAGCGCACGCAAGGCGGCGGCGTTCTGGGCGGGCTCTCCGCCGACGATGTGGTCGAAGGGATGGACGGGCAGGCCCGCGTCCTCGGGCGAGATCTCGAACTCGGTGATCTCGCCGTTCTTCAACTGGGCCACGCGGCTGGGCTCGGCGATGGACAGCTCGTCGGTCCCGTCGCCGCCATGGACCAGCCAAGCCGAGGTCGAGCCGAGTTCGCGCAGGGTTTCCGCCATGGGCCGCAGCCATTCGGCCGAAAAGGCGCCGGTCAGTTGCGCCCTGACGCCCGCCGGATTCGTCATCGGACCCAGCAGGTTGAAGATGGTCCGGGTGCCCAGTTCGTGCCGGGCGGGGCCGACGTGGCGCATGGCGGGATGATAGGTGGTCGCCATCATGAAGCAGATGCCGCATTCATCCAGCGACTGCTGCGCCTGCGCCGGTCCGCCCATGACGTCCAGCCCCAGATGCGTCAGCGCGTCGGCGCTGCCGGATTTCGACGACAGGTTGCGGTTGCCGTGCTTGGCCACGGGGACGCCCGCGCCCGCCACGACGAAGGCGGTCGCGGTCGAGATGTTCAGCGTGCCCTTGCCGTCGCCGCCGGTGCCGACGATGTCAATGGCCCCTTCCGGCGCGGTGATGCGGTTCATGCGGGCGCGCATGGCGCGGACGGCGGCGGCGATCTCGTCCACCGTCTCGCCGCGGACGCGCATGGCCATCAGCAGGCCGCCGACCTGCGCGGGCGTGGCCTTGCCGTCGAAAAGCGCACCGAAGGCCGCCTCGGCCTCTTCCCCCGTCAGTGGGCGGGTGGCGGAGATCCCGATCAGCGGGCGGATGTCGTTCGGTGTGGTCATGCGGCGGTCTCGACCGCGTTGGAGCAGCGGCGCAGGAAGTTGGCGATCATCTCGTGCCCGTGCTCGGACCGGATGCTTTCGGGATGGAACTGTACCCCCTCGATGGGCAGGCTGCGATGCGCCAGCCCCATGATCGTGCCGTCGCCTGCCGTGGCGGTGACGCGCAGGCAGTCTGGCAGGCTTTCGGGCTCCACCGTCAGCGAATGATAGCGCGTGGCACGAAGGGGCGAGGGCAGGGTGGCGAAGACCCCGGTGCCGTCATGGGTGATGGCGTCGGTCTTGCCATGGACGATGCGCGGGGCGCGGATGACGCGGCCGCCGAAGGCCTCGCCGATGGCCTGGTGGCCGAGGCAGACGCCGAGCAGCGGCACTTGTACCTCGGCTGCCGCCCGGATCAGGGGGACGATGATCCCCGCCTGCCCCGGCGCGCAGGGGCCGGGCGAGACGAGGATGCCGTCGGTCCCCCGCGCCAGCGCCTGCTCGACCGTCAGCGCGTCGTTGCGGATGACCTCGACCTCGGCCCCGGCCTCGCCCAGGTAGTGGACGAGGTTCCAGGTGAAGCTGTCGTAATTGTCGATCATCAGGATCGACGGCCTTCTTGCGCCCGCCGCAGGGGCGGGGAAGGAAGGCCGGACAATGGCCGTGGAAGTCATCGGCGCCTCGCAGCAGGGTCGGGGTTCCAGGGCCGCCAAAGGGGGATGGCCCGGCGGCGGCGGTAGGCTATAGATGCTCCCAAGCCGCGCGGGGGGTCAACCCCGCCGGATGCTTTCGCACCGCCGCAAGGCGGGCAAAGACGGGCAACGGACAGGCAAGGGGCGATGGCATGGCGGGTTTCTGGACCGGGCTGGTTCACGGCACGCTGATCTGCGGCGCGACGCTGGCCGCGCTGTCGCTGGCCTTTCCGCGGAGTGTCGATGTCGAACAGAAGCCCGAGGCGGCTTCGACAGCCCGGCCCGAAGCGCAGCCACTGCGTGCCGAGCCACCGGCAAGCGCCAACCCGCCTTCCGCGCCGGTGCAGGCCGAGGCTGCGGCGGCTGCGCCGACCTCTGTTCCCGTGCCGCCGCAAGAGGCGGACCGCACGGTAGGGGGCCTGCCCGCCGCGCCTGCCGCGTCTTCTGGGGAAGTGCCCGTCACGGCTGCG
Source organism: Paracoccus sp. (in: a-proteobacteria) (assembly GCF_030536915.1). Taxonomy (GTDB): domain Bacteria; phylum Pseudomonadota; class Alphaproteobacteria; order Rhodobacterales; family Rhodobacteraceae; genus Paracoccus. The sequence goes on along the minus strand of NZ_JAUNPC010000024.1, from coordinate 12,305 downwards.
CCGGATGCAGCCGGGGCGCAGGAAAGCCCCCTCGGGAATACGGTTGCTGCCCCGCGCGAGCCCGCAAGCCCGGCAGAGCGGCTTCCCGATCCCATCGGCTCGGACTTCCGGCGCGGGTCGGACGATCCGCCGCGGGTGCCCCAGGCGTCCCCCGCGCCCATCGAACGCCATGTTCCCCGCAGCGTTGCGGCCAGCGGGGAGGGGGCGCCGCCACCCGCGCCGGCCTCGGTCGAGGCGCCGCCCGTTCCGGCGGCGCCCGCCTTGTCCGACCTGCCGGCCCCCGAGGCCTTCGTGCCGGAACCGCTCATCGCCCCGGCCGAGGAAGCCCCTGCAATCGTGGTTGCGCCCGGGCGGGTTGCCGCCCCTCAACTGGACAGCGTGCCCGAGCCGCGCGGACCTGTGAACGAGGCGCTTGCGGCTGTCGCGCCGGACCCCACCGCTTCCGCAACGCCGGGCGATCCGCCTGCGCCGGAGCCTGCCGCCGATCGCCGGCCAGCCGCAGCGGAACCGGACCAGCCCGCGGCAGAGGACAGCCCCGCCCGCGCCCCGCGTCCCGCGCCCGACCTCTCGATCCCGCAGGCCCTGTTCGCGCCCGCCGCCGGTGCCCGCAGCGCCCCCGCATTGCCCCAGCCCGCGGCGGCGACCCCGCCCGGCCCCGACCTGTCCGACATCAACCCCGGAGCCTCGCGCTGATGCTGCCCCTGAACCCTCGTCTTGCCGCCACCTTCCGCCCTCCGATCATGGAGGCGCGGCGTTGGCTGGACGGGCTGGCCCCGGACCCGGGGCGTCCGCTGATCAATGTCAGTCAGGCCGCCCCCGTCGGTCCGCCGCCCGAGGGGCTGCGGCAGGCCATCGCCGAGGCCGCGCTGACCCAGGCCGGGGCGCATCTTTACGGCGACGTCCTGGGCAGGCCCGAACTGCGCGAAGCTGTCGCCGCCGAATGGAGCCGCGCCTATTCCGCCCGCCTGACCGCCGATCAGGTGGCCATCACCCAAGGCTGCAACCAGGCCTTCTGCGCTGCCATGGCCACCGTCGCGGGGGCGGGGGACGAGGTCATCATCGTCGTGCCGTGGTATTTCAACCACAAGATGTGGATGGACATGCAGGGCATCACGGCGGTGCCCCTGTCCTGCGGGCAGGGGATGGTGCCCGACCCGGAAGCCGCCGCCGCGCTGGTGACGCCGCGCACGCGGGCGCTGGTGCTGGTCAGCCCCAACAACCCGTCGGGTGCGGAATACCCGGCCGAGGTGCTGCGCGGCTTCTACGACCTTGCCCGCAGCCGCGGCCTCGCGCTGATCCTGGATGAAACCTATCGCGACTTCGACTCGCGCGACGGCGCCCCGCACGATCTGTTCACCGATCCCGACTGGGGCGACACGCTGATCCAGCTTTATTCCTTCTCCAAGGCCTATCGCCTGACCGGGCACCGGGTCGGCGCGCTGGTCGCCAGCCCCGAGCGGCAGGTCCAGGCCGAAAAGGTGCTGGACACGCTGGCCATCTGCGCCTCGCAGCTTGGCCAGATCGGGGCCTTGTGGGGAATGCGGAACCTGCGCGGCTGGCTGGCCGGAGAGCGGCAGGAAATCCTGCGCCGCCGCGCCGCCATGACCCGGGCGATGGCGGGGCTTGACGGCTGGCGGCTCAAGGGCTGCGGCGCCTATTTCGCCTGGGCGGAACACCCCTTCGCGGAAAGCTCGGCCACGCTCGCGCCCCGGCTGTTGCAAGAGGCGGGCGTGCTGCTGCTGCCAGGCACCATGTTCATGCCCGAGAATGACCCCGAGGGTGCCCGCCATGTCCGCATCGCCTTCGCCAATGTGGACGAGGCTGGCATTGCCACGCTGGCGGAACGGCTCTCCGCCATCCGCGCCTGAGCCTGCGCCCCAAGCGGCGGCTTGCCCGCAACACCCCCGCGCCCTAAGAACGCGGGCGAATTGCACCAGACGAGGAAACCAGCCGATGAGCAGCCTGCGGACCAAGGGGAAATCGACGGTGGTCTGGCTGCTGATGGGGATGCTGCTGTTGGGCCTCGGCGGCTTCGGGATCACCAACTTCTCGGGCATCGGCTCGGCCGCGATCGGCGCGGTGGGGGATACCGAGATCGACAGCGACGACTACCTGCGCGCGGTGTCCTCGGAACTGCGGGCGCTGGCGGCCCAGACCGGCCAGACCCTGACGCCCGAGCAGGCCCGCGCCATCGGCATCACCCAGAACGTGCAGGCCCGCCTGTTCACAGCCGCCGCGCTTGAGGAAGAGGCCCGGCGCATCGGCCTGTCCGTGGGCGACGAGACGGTGCTGCGTGACCTGACCTCGGCCCCCGGCTTCCAGACCACCGGCGGCCAGTTCGACCCCGCCCGCTATCAGGAGGTTCTGCGGCAGGAGGGCCTGCGCCCCGCCGAGTTCGAAGAGGATGTCCGCATGGACGCCGCCCGCCTGATCCTGCAGGACGCGGTCGTGGGCGGCGTCACCGCGCCCCAGACCCTGCGCGACACCACCGCCGCCTGGATTCTGGAACGCCGCGACTTTTCCTGGGACGAACTGACCACCGAGGATCTGGCCGCCCCCATCACCCCCCCGGACGACGAGACGCTGGTGGCCTGGCATCAGGCCAACGCCGCCCGCTTCACCGCGCCCGAGGTGCGGCGGATCACCTATGCCTGGCTGACCCCCGAGATGCTGGTGGACAGCGTGGAACTGGACGAGACCGCCCTGCGCGACCTGTATGAAAGCCGCATCGACGAGTTCCGCCAGCCCGAGCGCCGCATGGTCGAGCGGCTGGTCTATCCCTCGGACGCCGATGCCGCCACCGCCAGGGCACGGCTGGACGCCGGGGAAGCCACTTTCGAGCAGCTTGCGGTCGAACGCGGACTGACCCTGACCGACATCGACCTTGGCGAACTTTCCGAAGCCGAGCTTGGCGTGGCGGGACCCGCCGTCTTCGCGCTTGATCAGCCGGGCGTCGTGGGGCCGGTCCAGACCCCCCTCGGCCCGGCGCTGATCTCGATGAACGCGATCCTCGACCCGGTGGACATCCCCTTCGAGCAGGCGGTGGTGGACCTGCGCGCCGAGGCCGCCGCCGACCGTGCCCGCCGGGTGATCGAGGAGCAGGCGCATGACCTGGAGGACCGGATCGCCGGCGGCGCCACGCTGGAGGAACTGGCCGAGGCCACCGACATGGAGCTTGGGACCATCGAGTTCTCGGCCGAAACGCCCTCGGAAGGGATCGCGGCCTATCCCGGCTTCCGCGAGCGCGCCCGCGTCCTGTCCGAATCCGATTTCCCCCAGCTTCACCAGTTCGACGAAGGCGGCATCTTCGCCATGCGGCTGGACGAGCTTGTCGCCCCTGCGCTGATCCCCTTCGAGGAGGTGCGTGACGAGGTGCTGGCCGACTGGACCGCCGCCGAGACCCGGCGCGAGCTGAAGGCCCGCGCCGAGGAACGCGAGCTGGTCGTCGAATCCGAGGCCGAGGCGAACGCGCCGGCCAGCACCGACGAGACCGTGGGACCGGCCGCGCTTGCGCCCGCGCAGGGCTTTCAGGTCGCGACGGATGTCGAGCGCGACACCGGCATCGAGGGCGTGCCGCAATCCGTCGTCGCCGACGGCTTCCGCCTGACCGAGCCGGGCGAGGTCGCCGCCGTCGAGGCTGAGGGCCGGGTGTTCATCATCCGCCTCGACGCGATCAAGCCCGCCGATCTGGCAGCCGAAGAGGCCGAGCCGATCATTGCAGGCGTCGAAAACCGGCTGACGAACTCGCTGCAGGCGGACCTGTTCAACGCCTATGCCCGCGCGCTGCAGGCCAAGCACGGGATCACGATCAACGACGGCGCGCTTGCCGCGGCCGATGCGCGGCTGCAGTGATGGAACTGACGCCTGACTTCGCCACCTTCGAGCGGGCCTGGGCCGAGGGGCGCAACCAGTTGGTCACGATCCGGCTGGCTGCCGATCTGGACACGCCCGTCAGCCTGATGCTGAAGCTGGCCGAGGCCGCGCCGCTGTCCTTCATGCTGGAAAGCGTGACCGGGGGCGAGGTGCGGGGCCGCTATTCCATCGTCGGGATGAAGCCCGACCTGATCTGGGAATGCCGCGGCACACAGGCCCGCATCAACCGGCAGGCCCGCTATTCCGACGCCTTCGAGGATGACCCCCGCCCGCCGCTGGAGAGCCTGCGTGCCCTGATCGCGGAAAGCCGGATCGAGATGCCCGAGGGCGTCCCGGCCAGCGGCGCGGGCCTGTTCGGCTATCTGGGCTACGACATGATCCGGCTGGTCGAGCATCTGCCGGACATCAATCCCGATCCCATCGGCGTGCCCGACGCCATGCTGCTGCGCCCTTCGGTCGTGGCGGTTCTGGACGGGGTGAAGGGCGAGGTGCTGCTTTGCGCCCCCGCCTGGGCCGATCCGGCCGTTCCGGCCCGCGCGGCCTATGCGCAGGCCGCCGAGCGGGTGATGGAGGCGCTGCGTTCGCTGGACCGCGCCGTGCCCGAGCCTCGGGCGCTGGGCGAGACCGCCGCCATCGGCGAGGCGCGATCGAACTTCACCCGCAAGGGCTATGTTGCGGCGGTGGAAAAGGCCAAGGACTACATTCGCGCGGGCGACATCTTCCAATGCGTGCCGTCGCAGCGCTGGGCGATCGACTTCCCGCTGCCCCCCTTTGCGCTTTACCGCAGCCTGCGGCGGACGAACCCGTCGCCCTTCATGTTCTTCCTGAACATGGGCGGCTTCCAGATCGTCGGCGCATCCCCCGAGATCCTCGTGCGCCTGCGGGATAACGAGGTGACGATCCGTCCCATCGCCGGCACCCGCCCGCGCGGCGCGACGCCCGACGAGGACCGCGCCAACGAGGCGAGCCTGCTGGCCGATGAAAAGGAACTGGCCGAGCATCTGATGCTGCTGGACTTGGGGCGAAACGACGTGGGCCGCGTGGCCAGGGTCGGCACCGTGCGCCCGACCGAGGAATTCATCATCGAGCGCTATTCCCACGTCATGCATATCGTCTCGAACGTCGTGGGCGAGTTGCGCGAGGGCGAGGACGCGCTGTCGGCCCTGCTGGCGGGCCTGCCGGCGGGCACCGTCAGCGGCGCCCCCAAGGTCCGCGCGATGCAGATCATCGACGAACTGGAACCCGAAAAGCGCGGCATCTACGGCGGCGCCATCGGCTATTTCGCGGCGAATGGCGAGATGGACATGTGCATCGCCCTGCGGACCGGCGTGGTCAAGGACGGCAAGCTTTACGTCCAATCCGGCGGCGGCGTCGTCTATGACAGCGACCCCGAGGCCGAGTTCATGGAATGTCTGCACAAGTCCCGCGCCATGATCCGGGCTGCGGAAGGGGCTGCGCGCTTTCTGAGCGGGAACGGCTGACGGCGCGCAGCCGGGGGCAGGAGAGGGGAGGCGCTCCTGACCCCTAAATGTTCGGCCGAAGAAGGCGAACGGCGATGGCCCGGTCGCGTGCCTGCACGCCCCGGGTGCGCGTCACAGGTGGATGGCGCTTGGGGGCCATCCACGCTGCAGGATTCATCTTGCCTCGGACAGCCGCGTGGACCGCGCGTCGGCCGGCGGATTCGACATGATCTCTTTCAGGCTGCGGCGGATGCGCTGGGCCTCCTCGACCCGCATCCGCGCCTTCATCAGACCGGCTTCGTCCTCATCGGTATCAAGCGCCAGTTCATAGCGGCGGATTTCCTTGGCCATGCAATCCTCCCCGGCAAGGCATCTCATGCAAACGTCATGGCGCCCTTGGGGGTTCCTTGGGAACCGGCATCTGCTGCTGCCGGTTCTTCCCCCATGACAACGGAGACGACGATGATGCCCGATCCAGAAGATCCTGCCGAGCCGCGCCACGCCGTCAGCGACCTCAAGCGAGGCGAGACGGACAAGGATGCAGGCGGTTCGACCCTGCAGAACGAATACACCGGCGAGGCGGCGCGCGACGGCATCCCCGCCAATGGCACCGAACCGACCGAGGCCCGCGGCCCCGACGATGTCGGCGCCTGACAAAAGGAGAACAGCATGGGTAACCTGACTTCTGAAACCGTCCGCTACCAGCGCACCGAGGAGGTCCGGCCGGACAATGCCGAGCGTATGAAGCGCCAGCAGTCCGAGCAGGAGGCCGCGATCCGCGACCCCCAGACCAAGGAAGGGGACGTGCCCGCACCCAATCCCGGCAAGGCCACGGGATAATGCGAAAGGCCGGGGAAAACCCCGGCCTGTCGTTTCAGTCGCTGCCCCGATAAGGCTCGACATATTGCAGGGCCAGGTCCCAGGGGAAGAAGATCCAGGTGTCCTGGCTGACCTCGGTGATATAGGTCTGGACCATCGGCTTGCCCTTGGGCTTGGCATAGACGGTTGCGAAATGCGCCTTGGGATACATCTTCCGCACCAGTTCCAGCGTGCGGCCGCTGTCCACAAGATCATCGACGACCAGCACGCCCTCGCCCTCGCCCATCATCGCGGCGTCGGGGGCCTTCAGCACCTGCAACTCGCCCTGTTCGCCCTTGCGATAGGACTTGACGCTGATCGTGTCGATGGTGCGGATGTCCAACTCCCGCGCGACGATCATCGCCGGGACCATGCCGCCGCGCGTGATCGCCACCACGGCGCGCCACTCGCCACCCTCTTGCGGGGTCTTGTCCTGCAGCCGCCAGGCCAGCGCACGGGCGTCGCGGTGCATCTGGTCCCAGCTGACATGGAAGCCGCGTTCATGCGGCAGGCGGTCGGGGCGTCCTTCGGGGCGGGACATCGGTGAACTCCTTTTCAGTTGCGGAGCATCAGCGTCAGGCCGAGCGCCCCGATCAGCGTGCCGGCGACGCGGTCGATCGCCGTCTTGGCGGCACGATAGCCGCGCCGCATCGGGCCTGTCGCCATCAGAACCGTCACGGCGGCGTAAAAGCAGACCTCGACCGACAGCGCCACCAGATAGATGACCGCCGCCCCCGCCGTCGAAAGGACCGGGAAGATCGTCATGATGACGCCCGCATAGAACAGCGCGGGCTTGGGGTTCGACAGGTTCAGCGCAAGCCCCTGCAGAAAGCCGGGGCCGATGACGGATTCGCCCTCCATCGCCAGAGGATCGGTAGCGTGGCGCCACATCTGGATGGCGATCCAGATCAGATAAGCGCCGCCCAAGAACCGCAGCACTGTGTAGGACTGCGGCAGCACCCGGAACAGCACCGTCAGGCCGAACAGTGCAAACAGGCACCAGAAGGAAGCGCCCATCGCCAGCCCCATCGCATAGGGCATCGACGCCTGCCGCCCCCGCGCGGCGGCGGACCGGCTGGCCGCGATGATGGCGGGGCCGGGCGACAGGATCGCCAGCGCCAGAGTCGCGACGAACAGGCTCAGCGCGGGCAGGGTGATCGCGCCCATCAGCGGCGGGTCATTCGGCGGCCTTGCGCCCCGTCACCGCGTCGATGTCGGGCGCGTCCACGGCCTTCATGCCGACGACATGATAGCCCGCATCGACGTGGTGAGTCTCTCCGGTGACGCCGGACCCGAGGTCCGACAGCAGGTACAGCGCCGACTTGCCCACGTCCTCGGTCGTGACGTTGCGTCGTAGCGGCGAGTTCAGTTCGTTCCACTTGAGGATGTATCGGAAGTCCCCGATCCCCGATGCGGCCAGCGTCTTGATCGGCCCGGCCGAGATCGCGTTCACGCGGATGCCGTCCTTGCCCAGATCCTCGGCCAGGTAGCGGACCGAGGCCTCGAGCGCCGCCTTCGCCACACCCATGACGTTGTAATGCGGCATCACCCGCTCGGCTCCGTAATAGGTCATGGTCAGGACCGACCCGCCCGCCGGCATCATCGCCGTTGCGCGCTGCGTCACGGCGGTGAAGGAATAGACCGAAATATCCATCGTCATCAGGAAGTTGTCGCGCGTCGTGTCGACATAGCGGCCCCGCAACTCCTCCTTGTCGGAAAAACCGATGGCATGGACGAGGAAATCCATCTGCCCCCAACGCTCCTTCAGCGACGCAAACAGCGCATCGACCGAATCCATGTCCGCCACGTCGCAGGGCAGAACGATGTCCGATCCAAGCTGCGCGGCCAGCGGCTCGACCCGCTTCTTCAGCGCCTCGCCCTGATAGGAAAAGGCCAATTCCGCCCCTTGGTCCGCCAGCGCGCGGGCAATGCCCCACGCGATCGACTTGTCATTCGCAAGGCCCATCACAAGGCCCCGCTTTCCCGCCATCAGACCTGCAACCGGGCGCTCGCTTGACATGGGCCGTCCCTCACGATTTCAACCTTCGGTGAGGATTAGGGCAAAGCCAGAGGGGCATCAAGATGAGCGACCGCACCGGCATTTTCGCGGGCGACGATCCCTTTGAAATCGCCCGGCGCTGGCTGGACGAGGCCGCGCGGACCGAGCCGAACGACCCCAATGCCATCGCCTTGGCCACCGTGGATGCCGAGGGCCTGCCCGACGCCCGCATGGTGCTGCTGAAGGAAATCGAGATAGGACCGAACGGCGCCTTTGTCTTCTACACCAACTACGACAGCGCCAAGGGCCGCCAGATCGGGGAAACCGGCAAGGCGGCCTTTGTGATGCACTGGAAATCCCTGCGCCGCCAAGTCCGCGTGCGCGGCGCCGTCACACGCGAGGAAGGGCCGCAGGCCGACGCCTATTACGCCAGCCGGGCGCTCGAATCCCGCATCGGCGCGTGGTCCAGCCGCCAGAGCCAGCCACTGGAAAGCCGCAGCGCCCTGATGGCCGAAGTCGCCCGTCAGAGCCTGCGCCAAGGGCTCAATCCCCAGCGCCCCCCGTTCTGGGGCGGCTTTCGCATTGCCCCTGTCCAGATCGAATTCTGGGCCGATGGCGCCTTCCGCTTGCACGACCGTTTCCGTTGGACGCGCGGGCAGGAGGGCTGGGACGTGATGCGCCTGCAACCCTGAAGAATTTGCAACCTTGGGGCGATTGAAGCTTGCGGATGCTCCTGAAGTCTTTGATCCTGCAAATGTGAGAATGGTTTTCCTTGCAGTGATCCTGTGTTAATCCTCTCGGCGTTTGCTGACGGGTCCTCCGTGATCCAGACTTGATGATTCCATTATTATAGCGTTGATTTAACGAGATTCCTGATGCGCGATGACAAGACACTGCCTGCCCATCCGGTCAGGGGCCGCGTGAAGTGGTTCGACCCGGCCAAGGGATTCGGCTTCATCGCCGATGCCGAGGGGGGTGCCGACATCCTTCTGCATGGCAATGTGCTTCGCAGCTTCGGGCAAAGCTCGATCATCGAGGGCTCGGAAGTTGAGGTTCTTGCCGTCCAGACCGCACGCGGGCGGCAGGCGACCGAGGTGCGGGCCGTGTCGCCGCCGCCGTCGGACGCGCCGCCGCCAATTGCAGAACTTGCGGACATGGATGAGGCCGAAGTCAGGGCGCTGCCGCTGCTGCCGGCGCGGGTCAAGTGGTTCGACCGCAACAAGGGCTTCGGCTTCGCCAATGTCTTCGGCCGCAAGGGCGACGTCTTCCTGCATATCGAGGTGCTGCGCCGCTTCGGCTTCGCCGATCTCGTCGGTGGCGAGGCGGTCTGCCTGCGGGTCTTCGCCGCCGGGCGGGGCATGGTCGCGGCCGAGGTCGCGGCTTGGGAAAAGGCGGTGACCGAGGGCCAGCCCCTTGCCGAGTTTCAGGCGGATGCCGAGATGCTGGAAAAGATGCGGAAGCTTTCGGCACCCTCCGCCGAGCCGCCGGGTCAGCCCAGGAAGGTCCTGCCATGAACTTGACGCGGGCCGGGGCGCTTGCGGTCATGGCGGCCGCCGCGGGCCTCGGTGCCGCGCAGGCTGCCGACTGTTCCCCCGGAACCGCAGTCCTGACGACGCCGCAAGGGACCGAGATCCGCGTTGCGGTCGAGATCGCCGACGATCCGGCCGAGCGGGCGCAAGGTCTGATGTGGCGCAAGGAACTGCCCGCCGGACAGGGGATGCTTTTCGTCTATGAAACCCCGCAGCCGGTCAGCTTCTGGATGAAGAACACGCTGATTCCCTTGGACATCCTGTTCTTCGATGCCCGCGGCGTGCTGCGGCATGTGCATCCTCAGGCGCGTCCCCTTGATCTCAGCTCGATCCCCGGCGCCGCGCCGGGCGATCCCGACCCGCACCGGCTGCTGGTGCTGGAGATCGGCGGGGCCGAAGCCGAGCGCCGGGGGCTGGTTCCCGGCACGGTGCTGAGCCACCCTGCGGTGCCCCAATCCGGCGCTGCAATCCCCTGCGACTGAGCTTTCCGCTTTCGCCCCCCGCGTGTCCGGTCTAGAAGACCCATGGTCCGGGGCGTGGCGCAGCCTGGTAGCGCGACGGTTTTGGGTACCGTAGGCCGGAGGTTCGAATCCTCTCGCCCCGACCAGCACTTGGCTTGTTCCGAAGTGGCCCGGTTTGCAGTTTCGTTCCCCAAGGGCCTTTCCGGCGGGTCTTGGCGTCCTTGCCGGCGATTCGGCAGACATGTGCTGAATGCCCGACTGCAGCTTCGAGAATGTGGCCACCAGGAAAGCGCCATGCTTGCTTCTCAGCTTATGATGGTACCATGGCGGCAGGCAGCAACACCACCGCCAATTCATCAACCTGCCGCAGGGATCCTTCATCTTGACCTGCTGCCCGTTTTCTGGACCGCGCCGCGTTGGGATTTTCCAGTCTAGTTTTGGGCCGAGGACACGGAGAGGACCCATGAAAAGATCGAAGTTCAGTGAGGCCCAGATTGCCTTCGTGCTGCGGCAGGCGGAGGATGGCGCGACGGTTGGCGAGGTGTGCCGCAGTTCGCCCACTGCGCGGACGGGGATCAGCGAGGCGATCCGTCTCACGCCTGGCGGAAGAGGTATGCCGGGCTGATGCCCTCCGAGATGCAGCGGCTGCGCCAGCTCGAGGAGGAAAATACGAAGTTGAAGAAGCTCGTGGCCGATCTGAACCTGGACAAGGCCATGCTTCAGGACATGCTCGCAAAAAAGCTCTGAGGCCTGCACGGCGGCGCCAGCTCGTCGATGAAGTTCGGGCCACGTGGAAGGACAGAGGTGGTTCGCTTCATCTGAACAACGTCGGGTCTCGTACCAAGTGGATCTCCGCCTTGGTTGCGCCGCCGCCGGGATTGGCGTCGGCTGGCTGAGACAGGCCCGATCGGGTGTCTGCCCGCCAGGCATGAGGAGGATCAGGAAACGATCCGGGGGATCGTTTCCCTGACGGTTGGAATGCGGCCTTTTGCCGTTGTGGAAGCCTTGGATGGCGGCCGATCGGGACCCGGGCCTCGGAGACGCTGGCGTAGGCGCGCAGATACGCCTCCTCGTGTTTCATCACCGTCCGCCAGAGCCGCTCGACAAAGATGTTGCCGCGCCGTCGGCGCATGCGCCGCCCCCCTGCCGTCCATGCCGATGGCGAGTTCGGCATTCTTCGGCACCTTGACGAACTCGACGCCGGTGAACCGCGAGCCATGGTCGCTGTTGAGGATCCCGGGCCGTCCGTGGCGGGCGGGCGCCTCTTCCGGCGCCTCGATGCGAGACAGTCCGCCGGCAGCGTGATCGAGAGCCGCCAGGCCGGGACCTTGCGGCTGAACCGGTCGATGACGGCGGCGGGGCAGACGACGCCGTGGGCCATCGGGACGCAGGTGATGTCCATCGCCCGGACCTGGTTGGGCCGGACCCCCGCCGGATTTCGCGAGCCGGGTAGGGACGGACCTTGTGGCCCCGCGCCGGTTTCGACGTGTTCGGACGGCGGAAGGGCGCCGCGACCGCCATCTTCTTCATCAGCGTCGCGACGCGAGGACGACCTGCCCGGCATCCTTCAGCCTGCCACAGGCCCCTCGGCATCCGGCTGCCCGCGAACGGATGCTCCAGGTGCAACGCGTCGATCCGGCGCATCAGCGCGGGATCGGCCTCCCGGACCGGGCGCGGCAAGCAACGGACGCCGCCCCGACCGATCCCGAGCGCCTTCGCCCGGCGACCGACGCTCAGCCCATGGCCGCGGTCGATCATCGTCCTGCGCCCGGCAGCAGACCTGCCTCGGCCCGAGCGCGCCGGACAAAAACCGTTCTCGGACGTCAGCTCGCCGATCTTCGCATGCAAGCTCTTCACATCCACCACCGGAGCCGCCCCGGCGGGGGCGACGGCGCCGAAAACGCCGGAGGCGCCTTCCAGGAGCTGCGTCCGCCATTGCGTGATCCGGTCCGGAGGCACGTCGAACTGCTCGGCCAGTTCGACCAGCGTCCTCCCGCCCTTGACGGCGGCAAGCGCCACCTCCGCCTTGAAAGCCGGGCTGTGGCGCCTGGTGCGGTCGTCCGCTCATGGTCTCTCCTCGCTCCTCGGCATCATGCCGAGGTCGCGCGGACGATCCACTCAACGC